>JAEVYW010000278.1 GCA_023392555.1 Pseudomonadota bacterium
CGTGAATTGCATTCAGGCCGGGCTGCGCAACTCCGTAGAAGAACAGGTGGTCCTGGCCGACGACAAAGTCGCTGACCTTGTCATCGCCCCCGCTGGTGTTTGTAAACTCGAAGTAATCGCCTCCGGCACCGCCGATCAATATGTCCTTTCCCGCGCCGCCGTCGATATGATCGGTTCCGCCAGCACCATTAAGGGTTTCCGCTGCCGAGCCGCCGAACAGATAATCGGCGAAGCCTGTGCCGACGACGCTCGTTCGCTGTGCTTCAACTCTATGCGCGGTCTTCGGGGATCAGCTTCGAAAGAATTGCAGCGAGCTCGGCGTTGCGGAACGGCTTGGTCAACCGGGGCAAGTCGGGCGCGATGCCTTCCACCTCGGCGTAGCCCGAGACGATCAACACGGGGGTGCCTGGCGCCTTTGCCTGAACTCGTCTCGCGAGGTCCGCGCCCGTTAGGCCCGGCATCAAATGATCGGTCACGAGGATGTCGGGCATTCCTGCGCTCTCGATCAGGTCTAGGGCTTCCTGAGCCGAGCCTGCCTCGAGCACGTCGAAGCCGAGCTCGCCGAGCATACCCGCAGTGCTCATGCGAACCAGATCTTCATCGTCGACCAGGAGCGCCGTTCCGCGACCGATGGCGGGGGCCGAAATAGCCGGTCCGCTGTGCGTCTGGTCAGCACGCTCCGAGCTGACGGGAAGCCACAGCGCAATCGATGTCCCCTGACCAGCGGAGCTCTCGATGGTGAGGCCGCCGCCGAGCTGGGCGGTCAGCCCGTGAACCATGGACAAGCCGAGGCCCGTGCCCTTCCCCAGACCCTTGGTCGAGTAGAAGGGCTCGATCGCTCGCTTGCGGGTCTCCTCGTCCATCCCGAGCCCATTGTCTGCGACGCTTAGCCGCAGATATTGGCCTGGCTGCAGGCTCGCTTGGTTGATGGCCGAAAGCTCCTCACGGCGAGCGGAGATCGCGAGTTCGCCGCCGCCCGGCATCGCGTCACGCGAGTTCACCGCCAGGTTCAACAGGGCCATTTCCAGTTGGTTGGGATCGGCCTTCGCCGGAGGAAGATCCGGCGCGATGTCCACTCGCACGTCGACGGTCGGGCCAAGGGTCGATGCAATCAGGCCGACCATTCCCCCGACCAGACTTTCGAGATCGACCGCAACAGGCTGGAGCGGCTGGCGGCGAGCGAAGGCGAGAAGCCGCTGAACCAGGGTCTTCGCGCGCTCGGCTGACTGAAGCGCACCGTCGATCAGCCGGCGCTCGCGCTCACTGCCGATGCCCTTGCGTACCAGCATGTCCAATGAACCGATGATCGGCGTTAGCAGATTGTTGAAATCGTGCGCGACGCCGCCCGTGAGGTTGCCCATCGCTTCCATCTTCTGGCTCTGCCGAAGGGCTTCTTCAGCGACGACCTGCCGAGTGACATTCCGGCTCGATCCGATGATGCGGATCACCCGGCCTTCCTGGTCGCGCATCGGGACCAGGGATGTGTCCCAATGCTGCGGATTATCGTCGAGCGTGAACTCCTCGCGATACTGCACGAGCTCTCCCGTCTCGAGCACGCGCCGATAGCTTGCGATCACCTTCTCCGCGACGTCCGGCGGCAGGATGGTGTCGATCCGTTTGCCCCTGATGTCGTCGAGCTTGAGACCCACCCCGGCTTCGTGGGCGGGATTGACCTCCTCGACGAAGAAGTGGTCGTCCCCATCGACGCCGATCACGAACAGCGCTTCTGGAGTGTTCTCAAAATAGGCGCGGTAAAGCGCATCCGCGTCGCGCCTGGCCCTTTCCGCGGCCTCGATCTCGGCATCGCGAGCCTTCACCTCGGTCAGGTCGCGCCCGACAGCAATGAAGTTCACTCCGTCGGGTTCTGGGGCGACCGTCCATTCGATATGCTTCCAGCCGCCATCGCTCGTCGCGATCCGGTTCTCGAAACGCGTCGGGCTCCGCGTCTCCGCCATCCGGGCAATGGCGGCGAGCGTTGGAGGCATGTCGTCAGGATGCATGAAGCTCGCGTAGGGGCGCGACAGCAGCTCACCTTCGGCCCAGCCAAGAACCTGCGTCCACGCCGGGCTGACGGCCGACATCATGCCCCCGTAATCTGCCCGGGCCAGCATATCCTGTGACAGTTTCCACATTTGATCGCGTTCGGCCGATCGTGCGGCGACCTGCGCTTCCAGCGTGTCGTTCAATTCGCGGAGCGCGGCCTCGGCGAGCTTGCGGTCGTGGATATCGACTGATCCGCCGAACCAGCGCACGATCTTTCCCGTGTCCGCTGCGCGATAGGGTTCGCCGCGAACCAGGAACCAGCGGTAATCGCCATTCTTCGATCTGATGCGGTGCTCGACCTGGAACGTATCGCCCGTGCGCCTCGAATGGTCGAAAGCGTCAATCGTCGCCGGGCCATCATCGGGATGGATGAAGTTCGCGGCCACCTCGGCTGCAGTGGTCGGCTCATAGACAGCGCCGGTGTAGTCGCTCCATTGCTTGTTGAAGAACTCCGCGCGGCCATCCCCGTCCGTGATCCAGATCATCTGCGGGACCGCGTCGGCCATCAGGCGGAAGCGCGCCTCGCTTTCGCGAAGCTCCTGCTCGGCGGCACG
>JAEVYW010000022.1 GCA_023392555.1 Pseudomonadota bacterium
GGTCTGGCTGACTTCCTTGATCTGCGCGGTGATGAAGCCGATTTCGCCCGGGCCGAGCTCGCTCAATTGCTCAATCTTGGGGCGCATGCAGCCGACGCGGTCGACGAGATGCGTCGTGCCCGCCTGCATGAACTTGATCTGCTGGCCCTTCCTAAGGACGCCGTCGATCACGCGAACGAGGATGACGACGCCGAGATAGGGGTCGTACCAGCTGTCCACGAGCATCGCCTTGGTCGGCGCGTCGCGGTCGCCCTTTGGCGGCGGAATCTTGTCAACGATCGCCTGCAGCACTTCGTCGATGCCGATCCCCGACTTGGCGGAGGCGAGGACCGCCTCGGACGCGTCGAGCCCAATGATCTCCTCAATCTCCTGCCGCACGCCCTCAGGATCGGCCGCGGGAAGATCGATCTTGTTGATGACCGGCACGATTTCATGATCGTGTTCAATGCTCTGGTAGACGTTAGCCAAGGTTTGCGCCTCGACGCCTTGGGCGGCGTCGACAACGAGGAGGGCGCCTTCGCACGCGGCGAGGCTGCGCGAGACTTCATAGGCGAAGTCGACGTGGCCGGGCGTGTCCATCAGGTTCAGCTCGTAGCCGTTCCAAGCGAGGCGCACGGTCTGCGCCTTGATGGTGATCCCGCGCTCCTGCTCAATCTCCATATTGTCGAGGATCTGCCCGTGCGTCATCTCGCGCTCGGTCAGTCCCCCCGTGCGCTGGATCAAACGATCGGCAAGCGTCGACTTCCCGTGGTCGATATGCGCGATGATGCTGAAATTTCGGATTTTGCTGAGATCTGTCATTTGACCGCGCGGCTAGCAGGGGAATGCGGCGCTGTCAGCACGGGTGCGCGTTCCGACCGTTCGTCGATGCGGGCGGGGCGTTCGTCGATGCGGCTTGCCACGCGCGGGAGTCCGCCTACAGCGTGCAGCAGTACCCGAGGGGAGCTTTAAGAGTCTCATGATCAAGCAGAATCGTCTTGCCTTGCTGCTGTGCAGCGCGTCCTTGCTCGCAGCTTGCGCGACCGCGCCGCGGACCGCCGTTGTCGCGCCTCCGCCGCCGCTCGCCGAAGCGCCCGCCCCGGCACCCGCCGAGCCCGCTCCGGTTCCCGCGCTGGTTCAGGAAGTCGCGATCCCGCACAGCTCCTTCAAGCTTGCGAACGGCCTGACGGTCGTCGTCCATGAAGACCATAAGGCGCCGGTCGTGGCGGTCAGCACCTGGTACAATGTCGGGTCGAAGGACGAGCCGAAGGGCAAGACCGGCTTCGCTCACTTGTTCGAGCATCTGATGTTCAACGGGTCGGACAATCTGCCGGGCGACTTCTTCACCTACTTGCAACAGATCGGCGCGACCGATTACAACGGCACGACCTGGTTCGACCGCACGAACTATTTCGAGACGGTGCCGACCGCTGCGCTCGAGCGCGCTTTGTTCATGGAAAGCGACCGCATGGGCTATCTGCTCGGCGCGGTTACCCAGGACAAGCTCGATAATCAGCGCGGCGTCGTCCAGAACGAGAAGCGCCAGGGCGACAACCAGCCCGGCGGCCTGGTCGAATATGAGGTGCTCGAGAACCTCTTCCCCGAAGGGCATCCGTACCATCACTCGACCATCGGTTCGATGGCCGACCTGGACGCGGCGAGCCTCGCCACGGTGAAGGAATGGTTCATCGACAAGTACGGCCCGAACAACGCCGTGTTGGTGCTTGCGGGTGACATCACCGCTGCGCAGGCGCGCCCGCTGGTCGAGAAGTATTTTGGCGCGATCAAGCCGGGCCCGGTCAACACGCCGGCGGCCGCGGATGTGCCGACCCTCGCAGCCGCGAAGTCGATCGTCATGAAGGACCGCGTCGCAGCGGTTCAGATCCAGCGCTACTGGGCGGTGCCGGGTCTCCTCTCGGACCAGATCGCAGCGCTGGACATCGGCGCGTCGATCCTCGGCGGTCTTGCCAGCTCGCGCCTCGACAACATCCTGGTTCGCAACGAGAAGCTGGCGACGGCCGTGAGCACGTCCTACCAGCCGTTCCATCGCATCGGGCAGTTCGAGATCGACGCCACGGTGAAGCCGGGCGTCGACCCGGCACTCGTCGAGAAGCGCCTCGACGAGATCCTTGCGGAATATATCGCAAACGGTCCGACCGAAGATGAAGTGCGCCGCGCAGCGACGCGTGAAGTTTCGGGACGCATCCGCGGCCTGGAGCAGGTCGGCGGGTTCGGCGGCAAGGCCGTCGCTCTTGCGGAAGGCCAAGTCTACGCGGCCGATTCCGATTACTACAAGAAGACGCTCGCTCGTTACGCAGCGACCACGCCGGCGGACGTCAAGGCCGCCATGGCGCAGTGGCTGTCGCGCCCGGTCTTCGCGGTTCGCCTAGAGCCCGGCGATCGTCCTCCCTACGAGGAAACCAAGTTCAAGCCGAAGAAGGGTAAGAGCGCGGACATCGCAACGCCGAAGGTCAAGCGTGAGCTGCCGGCCGTCGGAAGCCAAGCGTCGCTCGACTTCCCGGACGTCCAGCACGTTCAGCTGTCGAACGGCATCAAGCTGAATTACGCCCAGCGCACGGCCGTCCCGGTGACGAACGTGTCGCTTGCGTTCGACGCCGGCTATGCCGCCGACGCGCCCAATGCGCGCGGTCTGCAGAACATGACCCTTGCTCTTCTGGACGAGGGTGCTGCGGGCAAGACCAGCCAGCAGCTGGCGGAAGAAGAAGAGCGTCTGGGCGCGTCGATCGGCGCCGGCGGCAATGCCGACCAGAGCAGCGTCAGCATGTCGGCGCTGTCGGCCAACCTCGGGCCGTCGCTCGATTTGCTTGCCGGTATCGTGCAGCAGCCGACCTTCGCTCCGGCCGAGGTCGAGCGCGTCCGCACGCAGATCCTGACCGGGATCGCGCAGGAGCTGAAGAATCCGTCGAGCATGGGCGCTCGAGTGCTTCCGGCGCTGCTGTACGGCGAGAACCACCCTTATGCGACGACCGGATCGGGCAATCCCGATGCGGTGAAGGCGTTCACTCGCGACGATCTGGTGCGCTTCCAGCAGACCTGGCTGCGGCCCGACAATGTCGAAATCTTCGTCGTGTCGAACCTGCCGCTGGCCGAGGTTCAGCAGCAGATCGAGCAGCGCTTCGGCAACTGGGCCGCGCCCTCAGCTCCGAAGGGGACCAAGACGTTCAGCACGCCGCCGGCCCGTCCGACGTCGGAGCGGATCGTCCTCATCGACCGTCCGGGTTCGCCGCAGTCGCTGATTCTTGCCGGACAGGTCACGCCGGTCGACCCGCGCAGCGAAATGTCGGCGCTGACGGCATCAAACGACATCCTGGGTACGCAGTTCCTGTCGCGCCTGAACATGGACCTGCGCGAGACGAAGGGCTGGTCCTATGGGGTCCGCGGGACGACGCAGCTTAATGCCAAGGTCGTTCCGTACATCGTCAATGCGCCGGTCCAGGCCGACCGCACGGGCGATTCGATCCGCGCGCTTCGCCAGGATATTCGCGAGTTCCTGACGACCAAGGGCGTCACGGACGAGGAACTGCAGCGCACGATCGCCAACCGCGTCAGCCAGCTTCCTGGCTCGTTCGAGACCTCCGCGGCGGTGCTGTCGGCGATGCAAACCAACGCGCTCTACGGCCGTCCGGACAATTATTACGAGCTGCTTGCGGACAAGTATCGCGGGCAGACCCGGGCAACCCTCGACGCCGCGCTGCGGGAAGCGATCGACACGCGCGGATTCGTCCGGGTTGTCGTCGGCGACGCAGCCAAGGTGAAGCCGCAGCTGGCGAAGCTCGGACTGCCGGTAGAGGAAATCCAGCCGCGGTAACGCCTGAGGCACCGAGTGTAAGGCGGCAATTGCGAAGCGATTGTCGCCTTACGTGAGAGATGCCGAAGGCCGGCCGGCGGCTCGGGCACAGCCGAGCCCGTCCGACGTCAGGGGATTTACTCCCGTGACGGCCCCACCCGCGTGACGTGCCCCATCTTCCGGCCGGGGCGCGCTTCGCCCTTGCCGTAGATGTGCACGTGGGTGCCGGGCTGGCTGAGCAACGCTTCCCAACCGTAGACCTCGTCGCCGATGAGGTTGTCCATCACTGCGCCCGAGCCGGCGAGCGCGGTGGAACCTGGCGGCAGGTCGCAGATGGCGCGGATGTGCTGTTCGAACTGCGACGTGTCCGCACCTTCGATCGTCCAGTGGCCGCTATTGTGAACGCGCGGGGCGATTTCGTTCACGACGGGGCCGTCGGCGCTGGCGAAGAACTCGACGGTGAGGACGCCGACGTGGCCGAGCGCTTCGGCTATCCCCGCTCCCGCGGCCCGCGCTTCCTCGACCTGGCCCGCGATCAGGTCGCCCGCGGGGACGGTCGACCGGCGAAGGATGCCGTCGCGATGCTCGTTGTTGGCCGAATCCCAGAAGGTCACTCGGCCGTCGGCCCAGCGCGCGAGGATGACCGAGAACTCGGCTTCGAAGATGACCCCGGCTTCGGCGACTGCAGGCTCCTCGCCGATCGAACTCCACGCCGCGGGAGCTTCAGTGGCTTCGCGGATCCAAGCCTGGCCCTTGCCGTCGTAGCCG
>JAEVYW010000243.1 GCA_023392555.1 Pseudomonadota bacterium
GACGAAACCCAGGCTACTCCTCGTCGAAGACGATCGCGCGATCGCGGACCTGCTCTTTTGGCATTTCGATCGGGAGGGGTTCTCGATCGTTCGCACAGGCGACGGCGACGAAGCGCTTATCCTGGCGCGAGAGGAAACGCCCGACGTCATCATCCTCGACTGGATGATCGAGGGCATCCTGGGCCTCGAAGTCTGCCGGCGCCTCCGCCGTCGCTCCGAAACCGCCAACGTCCCGATCATCATGCTCACGGCGCGCGGCGAAGAGACAGACCGAATCCGCGGGCTCGAGACCGGCGCCGACGATTATGTGACCAAGCCGTTCAGTCCGCGCGAATTGGTGGCGCGCGTGAATGCCGTCCTCCGCCGCGTTCGCCCGGCGCTGGTCGCCGAGTTGTTGACCTACGAAGACATCGAGATGGACGTCGGCGCGCATCGTGTTCGTCGCAGCGGTCGGCCAGTCTCGCTCGGGCCTACCGAGTTCCGGCTGCTCAAGCATTTCCTCGAAAATCCCGGCCGCGTCTTCTCGCGTGCGCGCCTGCTCGACACCGTCTGGTCGCACGATCCTGACATCGACCTGCGCACAGTCGACGTTCACGTCCGCAGGTTGCGCAAGGCGCTTAATGAAAACGATCAGCAGGACATTATTCGCACCGTCCGTTCGGCGGGATATTCGCTCGACGCCGACGGCTGACAACGGCTCACGACTTTCACGAACGCGTCGCCGGCTCGTCACAAAACTGCAGTTGCGGCTTCCTAAACCGGCCTCACCGACCCGGAGCGGGTCTGGGGGAAGGATTAGCTGCAATGAATTCGAAGACTTCGGGCGCGACCCGCGAAGCCACTCAACCATTCTCGTCGACGTCGGCGAAGGCGATGTTCGTAGGGCTCCTGCTGAGCTCCGTCGCGACTCCGGCGTTCGCGCAAATCGTGCCGGGCACCACCAATCCGCCCCAGGAAGGCACGACCAATCAGCCGGCTGGCAGGCAGCCTGCGTCTCCCCAGGCCGACGATGTCGCTCATCCCGCGACCGGCTCGACCGTCGTCGAAAATGCTCCGCGCAGCGCGCAGGACAATGAGGACCCCAGCAAGCTCGACGAGATCGTGGTCACGGCCACCAAGCGCGAGACCAACCTGCAGCGAACACCCATCGCGATCAGCGTGGCCAGCACGCAGGCGCTTGCCGATCGCCACGCCCAGAGCCTTGGCGACCTCGGCGACGGTTCGATCCCCAGCCTTCGCGTCGCGACCTTCGAAGCGCGCCACTCTGCGCTGACCGTCGGCATCCGCGGCATCGTTCCATTCGATGCCAACCAGACCGCCCGCGACCAGGGTGTCGGCGTCTATGTCGACGGCATCTATCTTGGCCGCCAGCAGGGCCTCAACGCCGCGCTTCTCGACATCGACCGGATCGAGGTTCTTCGCGGGCCCCAGGGCACCTTGTTTGGCCGTAACACCGAAGGCGGCGCAGTCAGCATCATCAGCAAGGCGCCGACCGGCCTGTTCAACCTGCGCGCAACCGGCGGTGTCGGCAATTACGGCAGCTACAACGCCATCGGTCACCTCGACCTTCCGGCGTTCGGCAATCTTGCGCTGAAGTTCGACGGGCTGATCCAGCATCAGGACGCGACGGTGAAGAACCCGCTCGAGGGCCAGCTCGGCTGGAACTATCACAACACGGTCGGCGGCCGCGCGTCGGCGCGCTGGGCTCCCGTCGACGGCCTCATGATCGACCTGTCCTACGACCGGGCGCGCGACGAAAGCACGCCGAACTACAGCCAGCTCGTGACCTACAACCCCAACGGCTACAACGTCGGGACCTACGGCGGCATCGGCGGAACGCAGCTGTTCTTCAACGGCACACGCTGCAACGTTGTCGTCGCCGTTGCGCTCACCAATCCGTGCATCGCGCCTCTTTCGCGGCTGGTCGAGGTCACGGGCCGCAACCGCCAGGACGAGGCGGAGATCGGCGTTCCGCAGCAGGCCAGCATCGATCGTACCCAGGGCGTCAATGGAACGATCAAGTACAAGGTCTCCGATGACATCGAGCTTCGGTCCATCACCGGATGGCGCAAGGTCAGCACGCACCAGTGGGACAATTCAGGCGGCGCGCATCGCTCGACCTTCGTGCCCAACGCCAACTTCAGCCGCTACAGCCTGTCCGAGCTGTTCCAGCACCAGTGGAGCCAGGAGGTTCAGCTGGTCGGCAGCCTTCCGTCGATCGATTATGTGATCGGCGGCTACTATTTCACCGAGAAGGTGAGGGAGACCGCGGCGACGCCGAGCACCAACCGGTGGAACGCGGACGGCACGGGCTACACGATCAACAGCCCCGACGTCCTTCCGCCGATCACGTCGGCGAACCAGGGCTGGCAGCGCGAGGACTGGTTCGTCGCTCGCGACAGCAACGCCAAGGCGAAGAGCTATGCCGCGTTCGGCCAGTTCACCTGGACCTCGGAAAGCTTCGACCGTTTCCACCTGACGGCGGGTGCGCGGTACACGAAGGACAAGCGCGATGGCGCTTTGACCATGTTCAACAACACGGCGGTCAATTTCCCCTTCAAGTATAACAAGAGCCGCGTCGATCCGATGGTCACAGTCGCGTTCGAGGCGACGCCGGACATCAACGTCTACGCCAAATATGCGACCGGCTATCGAGCCGGCGGCGCCAACAGCCGTTCGCAGACCTTCAGCGCGTTCGGTCCTGAAATCGTGAAGTCCTACGAAGTCGGCACGAAGATGGACCTGTTCGACCGCCGCGTTCGCCTGAACCTCGCCGGCTACATGATGCGCCGCACCGGCACGCAGACCGACTTCGACTTCGTCGACGTTCGCCGCACCCTCGCCGACGGCTCGACCAACCCGAACTTCAATCGTCACTATGAAGAGACGGCGAATGCCCCGGGCACGTCCAAGATCAAGGGCTTCGAGGCGGACCTGACCGTCCAGCCTGTCTACGGACTGCAGCTGTCGGCGAGCTATGCGTACACCGACATCAAGGTTCCGCCCACGCCGAACCCGTTCCTCCCGGGCAACCCCTTGTTCCAGGTCTACACCGTCTTCACTCCGAAGCACGCAGCCTCGGGCGCGATCGACTACGAGCTTCCGACGAGCATCCGCGAGGCCAAGCTTCGCTTCCACCTCGACGGGAATTACGCGGGCCGGCAGTACAGCTTCCAGTCGGAGCCGGTGCGGACCGACTCGAGCTTCATCGTCAACGGCCGGATCGCGTTGACGGACATCCTGATCAACGACGGTGACAAGATGACCGTAGCGCTGTGGTCGCGTAACCTGCTGAACGAGGCGCACATCTATCGTCGTTCGGCTGCGAACTCGTCGCCGGTCATCGATTCGATCACTGGGATCCCGAGCTACTCGGGGGTCCTCGGCGACTACGCCAACTTCAACCCGCCGCGGACGTTCGGTGTCGAGGCTTCGTTCAACATCGGCGGCCGCCGGAATGTTCGAAGCGAGCCAGTCGCCGACCTTCCGCTACCTCCGCCGCCGGCTGGCACGCAGACCTGCGCGGATGGCTCGGTCGTCCTTGCAACCGAAGCCTGTCCGGTCGCTGAGCCTCCCCCGCCGCCGGCCGCAATTCCCGAGCGCGGTTAAGGCAGGTTCCACAGGGGGAAAGTCACGCCTCCCCCTGTGTCACAAAACTATCACAAGCTCGTCACGACACGGTCGCGGATCTGACGCTAAAGGCGTAGCTCAATCGTCGCATTTCTCGCGAAGGCGGCACATTTGGGAACGTGATCTATGCGAAGCTTTGCAACTCGAGCGACTGCGGCGCTCATCCTCGCAGCCGCCGTGGCGGGCCCAGCGCATGCGACCGAAGATGAGCAGATCTGGACGGGCGTCACCGCGAACGTGAAGTTAGCCGACAAGTGGCGGCTGTCGCAGGAGGTCGTCGCTCGCTTCAGCGACACTCGCAAGGGTCTGTACGAGATCGAGTCCAACACCCTGCTTGGCTACAAGGTCACCGACAATGTCACCCTGTGGGCGGGCTACACCCATGATCCGCAATATGCCGGCGGCGACTTCACTGTCCTCGAGCGCCGCGCGCGTGAGCAGATCACGATCGACAATTTCGCCAAGATCGGTCGCGGCAAGCTGAGCGGCCGTCTGCGGATGGAGCAGCGCTGGCGCGAGAACATCGACGGCACCGGCTGGCGAGCCAGGCCCTATCTGAAGTTCAGCCTTCCTCTGCGGAAGGGCGGGAAGACCGCGCTGGTGTTGAGCAACGAGACCTTCATCAACCTCAACACGACGAGCTTTCAGAAAACCGAGGGCCTGGACCGCATGCGCAACCTGATCGCGATCAGCACGCCGCTGACCAAGACGATTACGATGGAAGCGGGTTACCTCAATCAGCACGGCTTTGTCCGCAACGGCCCGGACACCAGCGACCATGTTGCATCTGTGTCACTGAGCCTCAGCCTTTAAACTCACGCCTCTTTCGTTTCGGCCCCGCTCATTTATCGTTCATCGGATCTGGCAACAGTATCCGGTGAATTGCGGGGAGTATCATATGCGTTTGTTGTGCCTCATCGGATTGTTGAGCGCGTCGTCGGCCATGGCCCAGGTGGTGCCGCCTACGGCCCAGGGCGACGTCGCCGTCACGATTTACAACAACGACCGCGCACTGATTGAGGACAAAAGGCAGCTCGACCTTCCGGGCGGGCGGAGCCGTCAGGAATTCCGCGATGTTTCCGCACGGATCCAGCCGGAAACGGTCACGCTCAACGGTCGCGGCCTCCAGGTCGTCGAGCAGAATTTCGACTTCGACCTGCTTTCGCCGTCGGCGCTGATGCAGAACGCCGTCGGTCAGACGGTGACGCTGGTTCGGGTCAATCCGGCGAACGGCCAGGAAGTCCGCGAGCGGGCCAAGATCCTTGCCGCTAACGGTGGTGTGGTCATGCAGATCGGCGACCGCATCGAGGTTCTTCGCGACGACGGTCTGCCCGCGCGCGTGATCTTCGACGGCGTTCCTCCGACCTTGCGTGCGCGCCCGACATTGTCGGTAACAGTCGACGCGGCCGGCGGCGGATCGCGTCCGGTGACGCTTACATATCTTACGCCGGGCCTTGGCTGGTCCGCGGACTATGTCGCCCTGTTTGATGAGGCGAACGGCCGGATGGACGTCCAGGGCTGGGTGACGCTGACCAACAATAGCGGAACGCCCTACATCAACGCGTCGACGCTGCTCGTGGCCGGATCTGTCGGACAGTCCAACCGCTACGACTACAACGATCGTTATGCGCCACCGCCGCCGCCGCCGCCGCCGGGAGTCTATCGCGCCGGAACGCAGACTGCGGGCCGCGAGCGGCTTGGCGACTTCTATCTTTACCCGTTGGCTGAGCGGACTACGATCGCCGACAAGCAGACGAAGCAGGTCAGCTTCCTCAACGTGCAGAACACGCCCGCATCGCGCGCGTATGAGTTCGTCAATGGGTGGCTCGCGACGAATGACCAGCCCGTCAGCGTCAACACGGTCCTGCGCTTCACGACGTCCCGCGACCAGGGGCTGGGTGATGCGGTTCCGGCAGGGACCATCCGCGTCTACCAGCGCGACGCGCGAGGTAACCCGCAGTTCGTCGGCGAGCACCGCATCGGCCATACGCCGATGGGATCGAGCCTGGGTCTGGTGACCGGCCAGGCGTTCGACGTAAAGATCCGCTCCGTGGTTGAGGAGCGCACGCGCGTGAGCGACAATCGCTGGCGCACACGGATGCGCTACACGCTGACGAACGCGTCGCCCAAGCCGATCACCGTCGACCTGATGCAGTCCGGCTTGTGGGGCGACACCCGCATCGTTCAGGAAAGCATCAAGTCCACCCGTACGGCCGCGGACGACGCGCGCTGGCGGGTGCCGGTGCCCGCGAATGGCGAAGCGACCGTCACTGCCACGTTCGACACGCGCTACTGATCCGATGCGCGCGATCGCGCTTCTTGTTGCGCTGATCTCCGCTGCGCCGGCTGCGGCACAGTCCGTCGTGAGTTCGCCTGCTCCCGAGCGGGTGGCCGTGACGGTCTACCGCAATCCGGATCGCGGGATCGAGCCGCTCAACCTCGGCTGGCTCGGCGGTTATGCGCTGGTCAGCGAAACCCGCCGTGTGCGGCTCCCCGCCGGATCGAGCGAGCTGCGCTTCGAGGGGGTCACGTCGGGCATCGTCCCGCAGAGCGCCATCGTCACCGGGCTCGGCGAAGCGGTGCTCGAGAAAAATCGCGACGCGAAATTGCTCTCGCCCGGGAGCCTTCTCGATGCGTCGCTGGGCGAGCGCCTTCACTTGCGGCGCACCTCACGAGCGACGGGAGCCGTAGTCGAGCAGGATGCCGTCGTCCGGGCCAATGGCGACGGCGTGGTGATCCAGACGGCAGGCGGCGTCGAGGCGCTCCGCTGCACCGGCGTGCCCGAGACCTTACTGGCCCGCCAAGTCCCCGTTGGGCTGTCCGCGCGGCCGACCCTGTCCGTACGAGTGCGCAGCCCTGAGCCGATCGAGCGGACAGTTACGCTCTCCTACATTACGAACAATTTTGATTGGCAGGCCGACTACGTCGCGGACCTGTCTGAAGCGGGTGACCGCTTGAACCTGTTCGGCTGGATGACCATCGCGAACAGCGACGAGACCGGCTTGCAGGACGCGCAGACAAATGCGGTGGCGGGAAAGCTCAATCGCGATCGGGTCTGGGTCGATCCCGGCCAGGCGCCGCCGATCCGGATCCAATGCTGGCCACAGGGCACGACCAGCGACATCGAGGAGCAGGCCGTTCCCGTCAGCGCCATTAGTGAAGACATCGTGGTGACCGGGGCATCCTTGCGCGCTCCGCCTCCTCCACCGCCCCCGCCCCCGGCAGCTGCGCCGGAACGTGACAGCTATCAGGCCACAGAGGAGCGGCTCGGCGACGTGCGCCTTTATCGTGTGCCGATCGAGGTGACCGTCGCCGCCAAGTCGCAGAAGCAGATTGCCTTGATGCGCCAGCCGTCAGTGAAGGTCGCGACAGTGCTGCGGCTGCGTCCTTACGCCGGCGATCTCGACCAGGCGCTGGAGCGCGTCGTGCTCACTCGTAACCGGACACAGGAGGGGCTTGGGCTTGCGATCCCGGCGGGGAAGGTCGCCTTGTTCGGCCGCCGCGGCGACCGGCGTATCCTGATCGGAGAGGGGCGCATCGACGACTATGCTGTGGGCGAGAAGGTCGAGATTTCGGTTGCGACTGCTTCCGGCGTCCGCGCTCGGCAGATCGTAATCCCGAAGGAGCAGGGCGGCGGCTTCAAGCTGACGCTCACCAACGACCTGTCGCGTGACCAGGTCGCGGAAATCGAGCTGCCGCTGGAAGCCAGGCCCGGGAACCGCCGCCTGATGGAACGTGACGGGTGGAAGCTGTGGCGCGTGACCATCCCTGCGAACGGGACGGCGGAGATGACCTACTCGCTCTGAGGTGCGTCGACTGCGCGCGGCCGATGGTTCTCATCGAGCGCGACGAAGGTGAAGACGCCCTCGGTGACCTTCACTTCTGTCTTGCCGCGATCGCGCGAGGCGACGACTTCGATCCGGATGTCCATCGACGTGCGGCCGACCCGGCCGACCTCGGCATAGACGGTGATAACATCGCGAAGGTGGATTGGGGCGATGAACTCCATCCGCTCGATCGCGACCGTCGCGACGGCTCCGCCGGCGCGCCGCGAGGCGGTGATGCCGCCGGCGATATCCATCTGGCTCAGCACCCAGCCGCCGAAGATATGCCCGTTGGCATTGATGTCGCCGGGGCCGGGGACGACCCGAAGGACGGGCTCGCGATTATTGACGGTCACTCTTGATCCTCTTCTACTCGGCTGACCTCGTCGTCGTGGCCGCTGTTCGCGCTCAGGAACACAAGGCTCATCAGCGCCCCGGCGAGAAGGACGGAGAGTCCGGCCCCAAGCGCGGTCGCGATCAGCATATGAATGTGCACGCCCTCGTCGCCGCGCGCGACAAGGAAGACTGCAAGTGCCGCGACCGCGATGGCGAACAGGGCCATCCACCGCATGATCCGCCGGAACTTGCGAAGGGTCGACAGTCGCGGGCTGGGTATCGGGTCCTTGCGCGGCACGGACTTTCCTTTGGCTGCGCGAAGTGGGACTATCAAGGCGTCGGCTAGGACGAGTCCGGAAAGGGTCACGATGACGATCCAGGCGATTCTCTCAGACAAGGGCAGCGAGGTCGCGACGATTCGCGCCGATGCGACCGTGGCGGATGCAGTGAAGCTGCTCGGCGAGCGGCGAATCGGAGCGCTGCCGGTGATCGACGGCGACGAGATCGCGGGCATCATGTCCGAACGCGACGTTATCTATTGCCTGACAAGCCACGGAGCCAAGGTACTCGACTGGCCGATCAGCAAGGTGATGAGCGCACCGGCGGTGACGGTGGACATGGCCACACCCGTGCTGAGCGCCCTTGCTCTCATCACCCAGAGGCGAATCAGGCATTTGCCGGTGGTCTCGGGCGGCCGCCTGGTGGGCATCGTGTCGATCGGCGACCTCGTGAAGTACCGGATCGAGCGCATCGAGAGCGAGGCTGCGGCCATGCGCGAGTACATTCAAACAGCCTGAGACACTCAATTCGTCGCAATTTGCAACGAATCACTTGATCAATCCGGATCAGCCCTTATTTGGCGGTCTCAGCGGAGCGCTACGGCCTTTCGTTCTTCAAAAATCTGTTTCGAAACAGACCCTTGCGGGCCTTGACGATCGGTTGCGAAGAACTATCTAGGTTGCAGCAGCGAGGCGGACGGTTCTTCGGAGCGGGCCGCCTTTGTTTCGCGAGGTTCATGCGAACCGAAAACGGCCTGCAAGAAAATTGCAAAAAAGGCCGTTGACGAGCTGGAGAGCCACCCATATATGGCGCCTCCAGCAACGGCGGCGGCCTCAACGAGGTCCGTCATCGTTTCGCGCCTCTTCTTAGTCGGTACAACCGATGCCCGGATCAAACGAACCGGGGGAAGAAGCGCGTCGGCTCTTTGACATTGTCGGTTTTAGATGAAGGGACATGCGGGCGGCGGCCCGGTCTTCGATAGCCTCTGGGTATCGAGTGATCGGTCAAATTTATGCCGTTCCAATTGTCCTTATCGCAAACACACCATTTGTGATTTTGTGCAGGAACGGCTCCCAGAGATGCCGGCTTGCCGGGGCCTATTCCGCCCTGGCTTGTCGTACATCAACTTGAGAGTTTGATTCTGGCTCAGAACGAACGCTGGCGGCATGCCTAACACATGCAAGTCGAACGAGACCTTCGGGTCTAGTGGCGCACGGGTGCGTAACGCGTGGGAATCTGCCCTCTGGTTCGGAACAACAGTTGGAAACGACTGCTAATACCGGATAATGACTTCGGTCCAAAGATTTATCGCCTGAGGATGAGCCCGCGTCGGATTAGCTTGTTGGTGAGGTAAAAGCTCACCAAGGCGACGATCCGTAGCTGGTCTGAGAGGATGATCAGCCACACTGGGACTGAGACACGGCCCAGACTCCTACGGGAGGCAGCAGTGGGGAATATTGGACAATGGGCGAAAGCCTGATCCAGC
>JAEVYW010000074.1 GCA_023392555.1 Pseudomonadota bacterium
GCTCACTCCTCTCCTTCGCGCTTGTCGGCGATGCCCAGAGCCTTCAGCTTCCGGTGCAACGCAGAGCGCTCCATGCCAATGAACGATGCGGTGCGGGAGATGTTGCCGGAAAAGCGCCGGATCTGAATCTTCAGATACTCGCGCTCGAAGGATTCGCGCGCTTCCCGAAGTGGGCTGCCCATGATCGTCAGCGTCGCGTTCGACATCCCAACCGACCCCTGCTGATCGAGCACTTCCGGCGGCAGTAAATCGACGTCGATGCACGAAATGCGATCGCCCGGCGCAAGGATGATCGTGCGCTCGATGATGTTGCGGAGTTGGCGCACGTTTCCGGGCCAGTCGTGCGCCTGGAGCGCCGCCACCGCTTCATCGGAGAGGCTCGGCGGGGCAATGCGGCGCTCAGCAGCGAACCGCGTGATGAAGTGGTTCGCAATCTCCGGGATGTCTTCGCGCCGCTCGCGCAACGGTGGCAGGCGCACCGGAACGACGTTGAGCCGGTAATATAGGTCTTCGCGGAAACGCCCCTCGGCGATTTCGTCCTGAAGATTGCGTGACGTCGCCGACAGTACCCGGACGTCGACCTTGATCGGCCGCTGGCCACCGACACGATGATAGCTCTGGTCGGTGAGGACGCGCAGGATCTTGCCCTGTGTCGTCAACGGCATGTCCGCGATTTCGTCGAGGAACAGGGTACCGCCATGGGCCTGTTCGAGGAGGCCAGGCCGGGCGACGCCGTCGGCCTCGATCCCGAACAATTCCTCTTCGACGCGGTCGGGACTCATCATCGCCGCGGAAACGACGATGAACGGCGCGCTGGCCCGGGTGCTCCAGGCGTGGATCATGCGCGCAGCAATTTCCTTGCCGACGCCTGCTGGGCCGGTGATCAGCACGCGGCTTCCCGTGGGCGCGACGCGCTTCAGCGTCGCACGCACAGTGTTGATCGCCACCGACGTGCCGTTGAGCTGATCGTCCGCCCCCGCCTGAAGACGAAGGCTTTCATTCTCCTTGCGAAGGCGGTCGGTTTCGGTTGCGCGGGCGACGAGGTGGACGAGGCGCGACGCCTCGAACGGCTTTTCGATGAAGTCGACGGCGCCCTCGCGGATCGCTGCCACAGCCGTGTCGAGATTGCCGTGACCCGAGATCATGAGCACCGGCAGGCTGGGGTCGCGGCGCTTCACTTCCTGAAGCACCTGCAGGCCATCCAGGCGCGAGCCCTGGAGCCAGACGTCCAACAGGACGAGCGATGGGCGGCGATCCTCGATCGCATCAAGCGCCGAGCTGCTGTCGGCGGCGCTACGCACCGAATAGCCCTCGTCCTCGAGAACGCCGCTTACCAGGTCACGGATGTCGGCCTCGTCGTCCACTACGAGCACATCAAGCGCCATTATTTGCTCCCACGCCCATTCTCTTCATCATCAACTCTCGGTTCGCCGGTAGCTTCCGGTTCGTGACTTTCCATCGCTTCCAGACGATCCGCATCGAATGCGATGCGCACATGCGTGCCGCCACCTGAACGGTCGAGGAAGGCAATCTCGCCGAGATGCTCCTCGACGATCTTCTTGACGATTGCGAGGCCCAGGCCGGTGCCGCGAACGCGCGTCGTCATATAAGGCTCGGTCAGACGCTCCCGCTCTTCAGGCAAGCCGACCCCGGTGTCCATGACGTCGATAATCAGCTGGCCTCCGTCGCGACGGATCCTGAGTTCCACGCGGTCGCCGGAGAGGTTGTGTTCTCCTCTGCTCTTGCGCGCCTCGATCGCTTCCACGGCGTTCTTCACGACATTGCTGAGCGCCTGGCCTAGCTGACGCCGGTCACAGACCATTTCGAAGTTGCCCTCGGCAGGCTTGAGCACGAAGGTCATGCCGGGATGCGCAACCTCGTGGAGGAACAGCGCCTGACGCGCGATTTCATGGACGTCTTCGCTACGGAACACGGGCTTCGGCATGCGCGCGAAGTTGGAGAATTCGTCGACCATACGGCGAAGGTCTCCGACCTGCCGAACGATGGTGCCGGTCAGCCGCTCGAAGGTCTCCGCGTCGGAGGCGATTTCCTTCCCGAAGCGGCGCTGAAGCCTCTCCGCGGCGAGCTGGATAGGCGTCAGCGGATTCTTGATCTCGTGGGCGATACGCCGGGCGATGTCGGACCATGCCGCACGGCGTTGGTCGCTAAGCTGGTCGGTAATGTCGTCGAAGGTGATGACGGTCCCGCCTTCATAGCGGACGCGTTTGACGGCAAGCGAGCGCTGCTCGGACGCCGAGGTCAGGATCACATCGGCCTCTCGCTGTTCGCCCTGCATGAACTCGTCGAGCTCTGGCGAGGCGTCGGCGAGTGCCGCACCTTCCAGCCTCTCGTTGGCCTGCTGCAGAAGCGTTTCGGCCGACCGGTTGATCAGCAGGATGCGGTTGGCCGCGTCGAGGGCGACGACGCCGGCGGTCACGCTCGACAGCACCGCCTCGGTGAACGCGCGGCGGGCCTCAAGCTGCGTATTGGCCGTCTTGAGCGCCCCGGTCTGTTCCTCAAGGCGGCCCGTCATTCGGTTGAAGGCGCTTGCGAGCGTCTGGATCTCGTCCTCAGTCTTGGTCACCGGAACCCGGGCCGAGAAGTCGCCCTCCTCGATGCGGCCTGCTGCCGTCACCAGTTGACCAACCGGGCGCACGAGCCGATCAGCCAGCTTCAGCGCGGCCCAAATCGCAAGACCGACAATCGTCAGTGCAACGACGAGCAACGCCGCATTGAACCGCAATTGATTGAGCCGGGACCTCGAAAGCAGGGCCCGATAGTCTTCCAGCACTTCGCCGGCGCGACTGACCTGAGCGGCCATCTCCGGATCGAGCCGCCGTGCGACATAGAGATAGAAGTTTTGACCGTAGTTGAGCCGCGTCAGCACCGCGATACGGTCCGGCGTGCCCTCCTCGACGGTCGCGTCGGCGGGGAGCTTCGAAAGCTTGGCGACCGCATTCTTCACGCGGGCCGCGTTGATCATCCCGTCGTAGCCGTTGATCAATCCGAAGGTTTGCACCTCTCCGTTCGGGCCAATCTTGAGGATCGCGGCCTCGTTCAGCGAGCGCAGATAGGTTTGGGTAGCGAGCGCTTCGGGAACGCGAGGATCGTCGATCGGCACGACCGCCAGGCCGTCGGACATGTTCCCCGACATGGCGGTAGCCTCGGCGCCAACCCTGGTCAGCTCATAGCGATAGGTCGCACGCGCCACCTGAACGGTATTCTCGAGCATCCCGCGGGCCCGGTCCGAGAACCAGAATTCGAGGCCGCTTTGAAGCAGCAGCGAGGCAAAGATCGCGACGAGCACCGTTGGAACGGCTGCGATGACCGAGAACAGCGCGACCAGCCGCGCGTGGAGATTGCCGCTGCCGAGGCCTTCCCGAACGG
>JAEVYW010000095.1 GCA_023392555.1 Pseudomonadota bacterium
GCCTAACCCGTTCGGGCAAATCCCGCGGTTCACCAACACGGGCGAGCCGAATTATGATCGCCTCGACCGGTCGCAATACGGCGTCGGCTATGCATTCGAGCACCGCTTCAACAACGACCTCGTATTCCGGCAGAACCTGCGCTACGGCGAGGTCAAGAGCCAGGTCGACGCGGTGGCCAATGTGTTCGGCTTCTTCTTCACGAATGATTTTCGCACGACGACACGCGTCCCCATCAACGTATTCGACTCTGCGAATGCATTGACCGTCGACAATCAGGTCCTGGCCAAATTCAACACCGGCTTTCTCTCCCATTCGATGGTCGCGGGTGTCGACTATCGCCACGAGGACAGCCGGCGCATCTTCAAGCAGGGCGGCCCCTCGTTCCTCGACATTTTCTCGCCGGTCTACGGTCAGCCCATTCCGCCGCCGAGCGTGGTGGCGGAGAACTCCGCAACCAAGGAGGTTCAGACCGGCCTCTACCTCCAGGATCAGATCAAGCTCGGCTCGGTCCTGTTTTCGCTCGGCGGTCGCGCCGACTGGGTCGACTCCCGGGTCAGCAATTTCAACAACAATCTCACCGTCAACCAGAACGACTTCGCCACGACCGGGCGCGTCGGCGTCAGCTACCTCTTCGACAATGGCGTCGTTCCCTATGTGAGCTACGCCACCTCGTTCCAGCCGGTGACGGGCCTCAGTGCTGCCGGCGATCCATTCCGGCCCTCGACCGGCGAGCAGTATGAGGCGGGCGTCAAGTTTCAGCCGGTCGGAACGAACAGCCTCTACACGCTGGCCGTATTCGATCTGACGCAGCAGAACGTGCTCACCTCGGACATCTTCGGCTTTCGCCGGCAGACCGGCGAGATCAATGTTCGCGGCGTTGAATTCGAGGCCCGAACGGAGATCACCAGGTCGTTCAGTCTGATCGCGTCATACGCCTATCTCGATGCAAAGATCACGAGTAGCCTCCGTCCCGCGGAAGTCGGTCGCCGTCCGGCGGAAACGCCGAACCACCAGGCTGCCTTTTGGGGGCAGTACCAATTCCTCGACGGCGCACTGAACGGACTGAAGCTTGCGACCGGTGTGCGTTACGTCGGCGATACCGAGGACGACAGTCACCGGCTGAGCCTACCGTCCTACGCTTTGCTCGACGCGCGGATCGCCTACGATTTCGGCGCACTGCGTCCGCAATTCCGTGGCGCCAGCCTATCGGTCAACGGCTTCAACCTGACGGACAAGTATTACGTCACCGGCTGCTTCGGCGCCAACGCCACCGCGTGTGCGCTTGGGCAGGGCCGCAAGATCCTGGCGACCTTCGCCTACCGCTGGGGCGCCTGATGTCTCCGCAGTGCGTCCATCAGGCCTGAATGTCCCGAACAGCATGCGTGCGCGCACCACCCGAATATGGACGGCCGTCCACACATGGAGCAGCCTGCTTTGCACGGTGTTTCTGCTGATCCTGTGCATCACCGGCTTGCCGCTGATCTTTCATCATGAGATCGACGATCTCTATGAAGGCAGGGCGGGCTCCGCGGTTCAGGAGCAAGGCAAGGCGGCCAGTCTCGACCTGGCCGCGGCCAATGCACAGCGCCAGATTCCCGGCTATTTCATCCAGGCGTTCTTCTGGAATCACGACGACCCCAACGAGCTCAACTTCGCCATGGGCCCAGCACCGGCATCGCATCCGACGCTCAATCGGACGCTGAAGGTCGACGCCGGCACCGGCGCTGTCGTCAGCGAGCCGAAAGCCCGCGAGCGATTGAGCTATTTCCTGCTCCGGATTCATACTGATCTGTTTCTCGGCCTTCCCGGCAAGCTCTTCCTCGGCCTGATGGGTCTCCTGTTTCTGGCCGCAACGGTATCGGGCATCGTGATCTACGGAACAGCGATGCGAAAGCTGCCGTTCGGCACCGTGCGACGGGATCGCTCGCGGCTGGCGCGCTGGCTCGACGTGCACAACCTTCTCGGCGCCGTGACGATCGCGTGGGTCGTGGTCGTGGGGGCAACCGGTGTCGTCAACACCTGGGCAGACCTCGTGATCGGCACCTGGCGGAACGGCCAACTCGCCGACATGGTCGGTCCGTTCAGGGATCGCCCTCGCCCGGAGGCACTGGCCTCGGTCGATCAAGCCGTCGCCACCGCGCGGACCAAAATCCCGGCCATGATCCCGTTCTTTGTGGCCTACCCCGGCTCGATGTTTTCGAGCCAGAGCCACTATGTCATCTTCATGCGCGGGGACACGCCTCTGACAGCCCGTTTGCTGACGCCGGTCCTGATCGATGCCGTGGACGGGCATCTCACGGACTCGCGGAGCCTGCCCTGGTACGTCTCGGCGGTTCTGCTCTCGCAGCCGCTGCATTTCGGCGACTATGGCGGAATGCCGTTGAAGATTGTCTGGGCGCTGACGGACGCAGCCGTCATCGTCATCCTGCTCAGCGGCTTGTACCTGTGGGGCGCACGCCGGAAGTTTGGATCACGCGCCTCTGGTCTCGCAGCATGACCGAGATTCAGTTCAGCGTTTGGCGGACTTATCGGAGCCCCGCCGCGTTTGCGATCGCCTCGTTGGTCGGGCTGGTGGCGGCCCTCATCGGGGACGGACTGATGGACGTCCTTGGATGGATGCTCCTGCTGATGCCTCTCCTGGCTACGGCGTATTATCTTCTGCCGGGGCCGCGCCATTAGGCGATTTCAGTCCCCCGTCCCTGGCCTTAGTTCGACAATTTCCGGCATCCAATCCCGCAGCTTTCGCGCCGCGGCCGTGACGTCGGTGATCTCCGGGAATGATCCCGTCTCCACCATCATCGCCCGCGCCAGCCGCACCGCCCGCGCCTCGCTGATCGCCCGCTTGCGCGGGTCCTCGATCAACTCGAAATCGATATTGTGGGCGAGGCCAAAAATGCGGCGGATGATCTTGGCCGCCGCGAAGCCGACGGTGTCGGTGAAAAGCCGCGCCATGTAGGCCTGCCGTTCGGCCTCCAGCCGCGCAGCTCCCTTCTCGCCGGCAAACAGCGAGGCCGGATAGCCGTCCCCCGCGGCTCCAGCGCGCCAGAGCGCGAGGAACTTTCGCGTGAACTCGCTCCAGACCTTTTCGACGGTGTCGAGCACCCAGCCCTCAAA
>JAEVYW010000174.1 GCA_023392555.1 Pseudomonadota bacterium
TGGCATAGCAGCCGCCTTCGAAGTTGAAGACCGCCTGGTCGGACCAGCCATGCTCGTCGTCGCCGATCAGGGTGCGGCTGGCGTCGGCCGAAAGGGTCGTCTTGCCGGTACCCGAAAGCCCGAAGAAGATCGCGCTCTTGCCGTCAGCGCCGATGTTGGCCGAGCAATGCATCGGCATGACGCCCTTCGCAGGAAGCAGGTAGTTCAGGAGACCGAACACGCCCTTCTTCATCTCGCCCGAATATTCGGTGTTGCCGATGAGGATCAGCTTGTCGGTGAAGTTGACCGCGATGACCGTGTCGCTGCGGCAGCCGTGCCGCGCCGGGTCGGCCTTGAAGCTCGGCAAATTGATGATCGTATATTCGGGAACGAAGCCCGGCAGTTCGTCGGCGGTCGGACGAACCAGCAGCGTACGGATGAACAAATTGTGCCAGGCCATCTGGTTGATGACGCGGACGTTGACGCGATATTCCGGCTGCGACCCGCCGAACAGGTCGGCGACGTAAAGCTCGTCCTTCTTCGCCAGTTCGGCCATGAAGTCGGCCTTGAGGTTCGCCCAATGCTCTTCGGACATGGGCTGGTTGATCCGGCCCCAGTTGATCGTGTCCTCGGTGCCCGCGTCACGGACGATATATTTGTCCTTCACGCTACGGCCGGTGAACTTGCCCGTGTCGACCAGAAGCGCGCCATGGGCAGTCAATTCGCCCTCCCCGCGCTCGATCGCCGCCTCGACCAGCGGTGCGGTGCCAAGGTTCCAGTGAAGCTTCGCGACAGTCTTGAAGCCCTGTGACTCAAGTCCGTGCTGCGGAACGCGTCCGGTCAAGATCAAACCCCTTTACTTTCAAAATAATAAGCGGCGGCGGCCGGTTGTTGGCCTGCCGCCGCATACGTATGCGTAGAGGGCCTATAGGCACGAAAAACTTTCCTCGTCAAAGCCGCTGAGCGGCCGTTCGGCACCGGATATCGACCGATAAGTGACTGTAACCGGTTACATTTCTACGAGCCGTTCCCTCGGGTAAGGACGCCTTGTCTCATCGGGTCACGATGCTAAGCGGATGGCAATGGTCGACGTTCAGGGCATCGCCGCTCAATGAGCCATGAGATCGCGCTGGTAGACGACGACCGCAATATCCTGACATCGGTGTCGATCGCGCTGCAGGCCGAAGGCTTTGTGACCCGCGTCTACACGGACGGCGCGACCGCGCTGAAGGCCTTCGCCGAGAAGATGCCGGACCTGGGCGTGTTCGATATCAAGATGCCGCAGATGGACGGCATGGAGCTGCTCCGCCGCGTCCGCGAGTTCAGCGCGATGCCGGTGATCTTCCTGACGTCGAAGGACGACGAGCTGGACGAAGCGCTCGGCCTCGCGATGGGAGCTGACGATTATATCGCGAAGCCATTTTCACAGCGCCTGCTGATCGCCCGCATCCGCGCCATCCTCCGCCGCCAGGAACTGGCCAAGGGTGAGGCCGCCGGCGGTGAATCCGAGCCCGAGCCGTCGCTTCTTGAGCGCGGGCGACTGGTGATGGACCCGGCTCGTCACAAGGTTTTGTGGGACGGCAAGGACGTCACCCTGACGGTCACTGAATTCATGATCCTGGAGGCGCTTGCCCAGCGGCCTGGCGTCGTGAAGACGCGCAACCAGCTTCTCGATATCGCCTACCAGGACGACGTCTACGTCGACGACCGCACCATCGACAGCCACATCAAGCGAATGCGGCGCAAGATGCGGGCAGTCGATCCCCAGTTCGATGGCATCGAGACGCTCTATGGCGTCGGGTACAAGTTCCAGGATGCCTAGCCTCAGCCGAGCGCGCTGGTCGCGCAACTGGACTCTGGCGCACCGCATCCTTGCAGTGAACCTGCTGACGATCGTGCTACTGGCCTTCGGGGTTCTCTACCTCGACGCGTTTCGCAACCAGCTGTCCGAAGAGCGGCTGCAGCTGGTCCGGGTGGAAACGTTGATGACCGCGAATGCGCTGGCGGTGACCCCGGCCTCGTCGCGGGAGCCCACCGTCGCCGCGCTGGCTCGCGGCAGCGACAGCCGCATCCGTACCTACGGCCCCGACGGCAATCTCACCGCGGACAGCTGGCGCGCGACAGGGCCCAGCTACGAGCTTCGCGACCCCGAACAGCAACGCTGGACCAAGGATCTCGCGCGGGCTGCCGACCGCGGGTTCAACTTCCTCGTCGGCGCAAATCCGCTCGATGATTTCGTAGAACCGGACCACGATCACCTCGCCGCCTGGCCAGAGGCACTTCAGGCGCAAGCCGACAAGCACGTCATCACGAAAGTTCGCAACGCGCCGGACCTGACACCGGTCTTCTCCGCATCGGCGCCGGTTGGCGATGAGATGGTACTGGTCACCACCAATGATCGCGACTTCACCCGCATCGTCCGCAGTCAGCGGCGATCGCTGTTCGCCGCGATGTGCGTCGCGCTGCTGATCTCGGTCACGCTGTCGCTGTTCCTCGCGCGGACGATCGTGCGGCCCTTGCGCCGAATCGCGCTCGCGGCTCACCGCGTCCGGCTGGGCCGCGCTCGGGAGGTGAAGGTGCCGCGCCTGCCCTCCCGCCGCGACGAGATCGGTTTCCTGGCCCGCTCGGTCGCCGACATGAGCCAGTCGCTCCGGCAGCGCATAGACAATATCGAGCATTTCGCGGCCGACGTGACTCACGAGCTCAAAAACCCGCTCGCATCGCTGCGGTCGGCACTCGACGGCATGGAGCGGGTCCAGGATCCTGAGCTCCGCGCGAAGCTTCACGATGTCGCCCGCGACGACGTCCTCCGCCTCGACCGGCTGATCGGCGACATCAGCGAAGCGGCCCGCACCGATGCCGAACTTGCACGCGCCAAGTTCGAGCCCGTCGATCTTGGTCCCTTGATCGAGCAGATCGTCGGCAGTTGGGAGAACCGGCGTGAGCGCGGCGACGCCCGCATCGCCTTCGCCCGCCCGCGCAAGTCATCGGCGGTCGTCCTCGGCGACCCAGCCCGCCTAGCCCGCGCGATCGACAATATCATCGACAATGCCGTCAGCTTTTCCCCAGCAGGTGGGTTGGTCGAAGTCGCCGCCGCGCATGTCGGCGAGAGCGTCCGCATCCGCATCGACGACGAAGGCCCCGGCGTTCCTGCCGAAGCTCGTGAGGCAATCTTTAACCGGTTTCACTCAGTACGACCGGAGGACGAACAGTTCGGGCGGCACTCGGGTCTTGGCCTCGCGATCGCCCGGGCAATCGTCGAAGGGCATGACGGGGAGATCGACGTGCAGGACCGCGACGACGCACCATCTGGCGCACGTTTCATCATCACCCTTCCCGCGGCAGATCTGGCATGACCTCCCGCCGCCTCTCGTCGGAGATGTTCCACGCCAGCACGGTCGCGCGCGACGGCCGCGCGGTCTTGATCACCGGTCCGTCAGGTTCGGGAAAGTCGGACCTTTCGCTGCGTTTGTTCGAACATGGCTTCCGGCTGGTCAGCGATGACCAGACGATCGTTTCGCGCGATGGCGAGCGCCTGCTTGCGTCGGCTCCAACAAACATCGCCGGGAAGATCGAGGTTCGCGGCATCGGTATCGTCGACATGGACGCCGTTGCCGATGTGCCTGTAGCCCTCGTCGTCGAACTTGATGCCGACATCCGGCGTCTTCCCGACAGTCGCGAGCTGAACATCCTCGGCATTGGCGTTCCGGTCGTAAGCATCGACGCGAAGACCGCGTCCGCTGCATCCAAAGTCGCGCTGGCTCTCGACCGGCTCGGACTGAAGTTCTAACGACTGGGGCGGTGTCCGACCGCCAAGTGCCCCCTCGCCTGTTGCTTGTCACCGGAATGTCGGGGGCCGGCAAATCCAGCGTTCTCGACGCGCTCGAGGACATGGGCTGGGATTGCGTGGACAATCTGCCCGTGTCGCTGCTCGAAAGCTTCGTTCGTGGCGACGGCTCCGAATGCCGCCTGGTCCCGGCCGCCGTGGGGATGGATGTGCGCAGCCGTGGCTTCGATGCTGCAGCTCTTCCAGACGTCCTGCGCCGCGTCCCCGGAGTCCGTCCCGAGATTCTGTATCTGGATTGCTCGGGCCAGGAGCTGATCCGGCGCTACGACGAGACTCGTCGCCTCCACCCGCTTGCGCCTGACCGCCCTGCCGAGGACGGGATCGCCCGCGAGCGCGCAATGACTGCCGCGCTGCGTAACTCCGCCGACGCCGTCATCGACACCACCGACCTCACCCCGCCCGAGCTGCGTGAAGAACTTCGCCGCCGCTACGGCGACGACAGCGACCAGCCGGTTCTGACCATCGTATCGTTCGGTTACGCCCGGGGCGTGTCGCGAACTGCCGATTTGATGTTCGACATGCGCTTCCTCGATAACCCGCACTGGGTCGACAATCTTCGTCCGCTCACCGGCCGCGATGCCCCAATCCGGGACTATCTTCAGAGGGATCCAGCCTGGGCCGACGCGATGGACCGGTTGGAAGCGCTTCTCACCGATTGGATTCCCCGCTACTGGGCGGCCGGCAAAAGCTATGTGACTGTTGCTTTCGGCTGCACGGGGGGACGACACCGGTCGGTGTGCGCAGCGGAGGAAATGGCCCAGCGGTTGCGGGCAGCGGGTTTTTCGCCGAACATCCGTCACAGGGATCTGGCGTCCGCTCCGAACGATGTGATCGAAGACGCCGCAGGACCCGCCGCATCTGGCCAGTCCGGCAGCGGTGAGACGGGTAGCGAGTGAGGGAATGATCGGTCTTGTATTGGTGACCCACGGCCGCCTGGCCGTCGAGTTCGTGGTCGCCATGGAACATGTCGTTGGCCCGCAGGAAGCCGTCGCGGCCGTCTGCATTGGCCCGGACGACTACATGGAGGCGCGCCGCAAGGACATCGCCGACGCGATCGCTCATGTCGATCGTGGCAAGGGCGTCATCATTCTCACCGACCTCTTCGGCGGCACTCCGTCCAACCTCGCCATCTCCCTAATGAAGAGCGAAAATATCGAGGTGATTGCGGGCGTAAACCTGCCGATGCTCATCCGGCTCGAAGGCGCGCGCAAGGTGATGCCGGTGCATGCCGCCGTCGCGGCCGCTCGTGAAGCGGGCCGCAAGTACATCTCGGTTGCGTCTGAAATTCTCGGGGAAGCAGCCGCTTGAACGCGGTTTCGCGCGAAGTCCTGATCGGCAACATCCGTGGGCTTCACGCTCGCGCGAGCGCGAAGTTCGTGAACGTTGCGAGCGGGCTCGACGCCACGGTCGAAGTGGAAAAGGACGGCAACCGCGTCTGCGGCACGTCGATCATGGGCC
>JAEVYW010000236.1 GCA_023392555.1 Pseudomonadota bacterium
CATCCGAAGGCATGACCATGCTGCAGGCGCTAATCAGCCGTGAGCTTGCAGGCTGGGCTCCCAAATAGTAGGCGAGCCGACGGAGAGAGGCAGGAGAGACATATGGCACGCGTTGCGATCGTCACCGGCGGAACCCGCGGAATCGGGGAGGCGATCAGCATCGCGCTTCGCGACGCAGGCATGAAAGTCGCCGCCAATTATGCCGGCAATGAAGAGCGGGCTCGCGAGTTCACCGAGCGCACCGGCATTCCCGCCTACAAATGGGACGTTTCCGATTATCAGGCGTGCCAGGACGGCGTCGCGAAGGTCGAGTCCGAGCTCGGCCCGGTCGACGTTCTGGTCAACAACGCCGGCATTACCCGCGACACGACCATGAAGCGGATGGACCACCAGAAGTGGCAGGACGTCATGGACACGAACCTTGGCGGCTGCTTCAACATGGCCAAGGCCGTCTGGGACGGCATGACCGACCGCAAATACGGTCGCATCGTCAACATCGGCTCGATCAACGGCCAGGCGGGCCAGTACGGTCAGGTCAATTATGCCGCCGCGAAGTCGGGCATCCACGGTTTCACCAAGGCGCTGGCGCAGGAAGGCGCGCGCAACAACGTGACCGTCAACGCGATCGCGCCGGGTTACATCGACACCGACATGGTGGCGGCGGTTCCTGAGGACGTGCTTGGCAAGATCGTCGCCAAGATCCCGGTGGGCCGCCTTGGCCGCGCCGACGAGATCGCCCGCGGCGTTTCTTTCCTGGTCGACGAGAATGGCGGCTTCATCACCGGGTCGACTTTGTCGATCAACGGCGGCCAGCACATGTACTGATGGACGGCGGGCCGGCCTTCGCGCCGCCGCGCAAGCGGTCGGTCACGATCGCCGGTCACGAAACCTCCATCAGCCTTGAGCCGATGTACTGGGCTGCGCTGGAAGCGGCGGCGAAAGATCGTGGGAAGCCGCTCAGCGCGCTGATCGCTGACATTGACGTGTCACGGCTGGAAGTGCGCCCGGTGCCGAACCTGACCTCCGCGATCCGCCAGTGGCTATTTCGCGAGGCGCTCCGCGGCGGCAATGACGGCCTCGGCAAAGGCGTCCTCCGCGTGGGGGACGACGTCGAGCCATAGCGCCGGCTCGACAAGTTCAAGTTCCATGATGCGAAGTACGCCATCGGCGTCGCGGATCATGTCGACACGTGCATAGGTTGCGAGCGCAGGTGCCGCGGCAAGTGCAGCCATCGCCAGGTCTACTGCGCCTTCAGGCGGCTCGCACTGCTCGGTCGTGCCGCCGAGATGCGGCTGGACGCGGAAGTCGCCCGCCTTCGGTCGCTTGACGAGCGTGTGGCTCAGCTGGCCGTCCAACAGGATGAGGGCATACTCGCCCTCGCTTGAGATGCTCGGCAGGAACGGCTGGACCAGCATTCGCGTGCCGCGCTCTGCTGCAGGGATGTCGTCGCCTGACCGTATGCGATGCGTGCCCGTCGCGGAGGCGGACACCGGCGGTTTCACGATAAGCTCAGCAATCCCAAACCGATCCGCAGCCGTGCGGAGATCCTCATCGCCTAGCGCTTCGACCTCGATCGTCGGAACACTTGGAATGCCCTTTTTGCCAAGCTCGGCGAGATAAACCTTATCGCTGTTCCAGCGGAGCAAAGCCGCGGGATTGGCAAGCGGCAATCCGTCACGCTCGGCGCGATCGAGGAAGTCGAGCCACTCGCGATAGCGCAGGTGATAGCCCCAAGCGACCAGCGGCAGCACGAGGTCGTAGCCCTCGAGATTGCCTGCTTCGGTCCAGGCGAGGGGATCGACCGTCAGGCCGCGCCGCCTCAGCGCATCGGCTTCCGCATCAAATGCCCAGCGCCACGGCTCCGGATAATCGGGTGCCGGAACAAGGAAGGCGACGCGCATATGTTAGCGCGCGAGAAGGATCCGCGCCTGTCCGGCGATCTGCGCCAGCATCGACGCGCTGACCGCGCCTTCGCCGCGCGCCCGCGCGATCAGGTTGCGGAACTGCTCCAGCCGCGGACCGCGCGCAGCGACCCAGGTCTCGACCGCTGCATCAGGATCGTCGCCGCGGATGCGCGACAGGAAGTCGATGCGCAGCTGCTCGAAATCGCGCGCAAGGCCGGCGGTGAGCAGGCGTTCCCACTGGTCCGCAGGCACGAAGCGAGCCAGCTGCTGCTGCGCCCAGTCGATGCCGAGCGCTTCGCCGAGCTTGGTGTAAGCGCGGGCGAGAGCGAGTTCGTCCATCTTCTTGCGCGACGCCAAGGCCGCGATCCCGAAGATGCCGTCGAGCTCGAACAAACGGACGAGGCCGCGAACGATGTCGTCGGTCGCGCCGAGCGAGATAAGCCGCTCGCGGCGGGCGGCCGCTTCGTTGCGGACTTCGGAGCGGATCAACTTGGCCGCCGCTGCCGAGACGCTCCGGGCGCCACGTTCCAGCAGCTTGCACATTTCCGCGACGCTGCCGTCCGTTCCGACCGAGCGCAGGATGTCCGACATGTGTGCGCGGACGCTGTTCGCGGCGATCGAGAAGAGCTCGACGCGTACCATTTCCGGAAGCGCCGTCTCTTCGATCTGCTGCCACAGCTTGGGCAGGTCGAGCAGGCGTTCGGCAACCAGGAACGAGATGATCACCTGCTGGAGCGATGCGCCCTCTTCCTCGGTCAAGTCGAACGCGACGCTCGGGCCGAGGCGGTTGACCAGGCGGTTGGCGACGCGCGTCGCAAGTATCTCATTGCGCAGGCGGTGCGCGCGGATGGCCGCCGCATGCGGCTTGCGCATCGGCTGGGGGAAGGCTTCGGGAAGCTCTTCCGCCACGAGCTTGTCCTCGGCGAGCTGCAGGCCTTCCGCCGCGTCCTGCAACGCCAGCTTCGACATCGACAGCACGATGGCCAGCTCGGGCCGCGTCATGCCGCGATTTTCCTGAGCGCGACGATAGAAGTCCTCGCTCGACTCCAGCCCTTCGACCTTGCGGTCGAGCCGGCCCGAAGCCTCGAGCAGCTCGATCGTGCGGACGAACGCCGGAAGCGCCCGGGCACCGCCGCTTTCGGCAATCG
>JAEVYW010000268.1 GCA_023392555.1 Pseudomonadota bacterium
GCTTCGGACGATCGAGCATCGAGTGCAGATGGTCGAGGATGCGCAAACGCACCTTCTCCCGCTCGACCCTGAGGCGCTCGACGGGGTCGCGAAACTTCACGGTCTCGAAAGCGGCGGTGAGCTCATCGAGCTGCTGAGGCCGCACGTCGAGCGCGCGGAGACGGCGTTCAACTCGCTGGCGCCCGACAATGAGGGGCGCCTGTCGGCCGACCCAGACATCCTCGACAAGGAGCTATTGGCGCTCGGCTTCCGCGAAACGTCCGTTCCCTTGCGGCGGATCGCCGATTGGCGGTCCGGCAAGGCGCGATCGCTGCGATCGCCGGCGGCGCGGACCGCGTTCGAGGCGATGCTCCCGGCCTTGTTGCGCGAGATCGCCGCCGGGCCCGATCCCGATCGCGCAATCAATCGCTTTGCCGACATCGTCGATCGGCTGTCGAGCGGCATCAATCTCTACCGTCTGCTGGAGGCTCGGCCGCAGCTCGCCCGGCATCTTGCCTTGATCCTGGCTCATGCACCGCCGCTCGGCGACATGCTGGCGCGGCGACCCGACTTGCTCGATGGGCTAATCGACGAGTCGAGCTTTGCGCTTCCGCCGGAGCCTGACGCGCTGGCGGGCCGGCTGCGCCAGGCGATGGCGGGCGAGCCCTATGACCGCGCGCTCGATCGCACTCGGAGGCTGGTCAACGAGCGCCGCTTCTCGCTTGGGGTGCAGCTCATTGCCGGGCACGCCGACCCGCTCGACCTGGCGATGGGCTACAGCAACATCGCCGAGGGCGCGATCATTGCCATGGCTGAGCTCGCCCAGGAAGAGTTCGCCAAGGCGCACGGCCGCATCGAAGGCGGAGAACTGATCATTCTCGCTCTCGGCCGGCTCGGTGGACGGGCGCTGACCCACGCGTCCGACCTCGATCTGATCTACATCTATGACGCGCCCGCCGGGTCGACGTCGGACGGCTCAAGGCCGCTGAGCGCGACTGACTACTACAACCGCCTCGCGAACCGCGTAACTGCTGCACTCAGCGTCGCGACGGCGGCCGGTCCCCTCTACGAAGTGGACACACGCCTCCGTCCGCAGGGCGGCGAGGGGATGCTTGCGGTGTCGCTCGAAGGCTTCCTGGATTATCAGCGCAACGAGGCTTGGACCTGGGAGCATATGGCGCTCTGCCGGGCTCGGCCGATCTACGGCAGTGCAGATGCGAAGGCGAAGCTGGCAGAGGCGATCGCTTCGATCCTGTCCGCCAAACGCGATGCCACGAAAACCCGCGCCGACGCGGCCAAGATGCGCACGGACATGGCGAAGCACAAAGCACCGTCCGGTCCGCTCGACATCAAGCTTGGCGAAGGCGGCCTCGTCGACCTGGAATTCGCTGTTCACACCCTCCAGCTGACCACCGGTGAAGGGCTCGATCCGGGCCTGGAATTCGCCATCGCAAAGCTTGCCCAGAAAGGCCTGATCGATCCCTCTTACGACCCCGATCTTCGCCTGCTCAGCCGCATGCTGGTGGTGATGAGGCTGGTCGCGCCGCAAAGCAACGAACCGCCGGACGAATCGCGCGCGCTGGTCGCTGCGCTGTGCGGGCACGAAAGCTGGGGCTCGCTGCTTGCGGCTCATGACGAGGCACGGCAGAGGATCGCTTTGCTTTGGACAGCCGTGAAGGAAGGCCGATGATCAACGAAGGCGACCGTGCTCCCGCAATCGATGTGCAGGCCAGCGACGGCAGCAGCATCAATCTCGCGGCGCCGGGACAGCCGCTCGTGCTTTATTTCTACCCGAAGGACGACACGTCCGGCTGCACGCGCGAGGCACAGGACTTCACCGCGCTCGCGGGCGATTACGCCAAGGCCGGAGTGAAGGTCGTGGGCGTGTCGCGCGACCCGATGAAGAAGCACGAGAAGTTCATCAGCAAATATGAGCTCGCCGTACCGCTCGCCTCCGACGAGGATGGCCGCATCTCCGACGCGTTCGGGACCTGGGTCGAAAAGTCGATGTACGGCCGCAAATATATGGGCATGGAGCGTGCGACGTTCCTCATCGATGCGGACGGCAAGGTCGTTCGAGCGTGGCGCAAGGTGAAGGTGCCGGGTCACGCCGAAGAGGTGTTGAAAGCCGCAAGCTAGTTTGAAAGGCGGGGGAACGCGTGATAGCGCCCGCGCAAGTCATATCAGGAGCAGGCCTTGGCCGAGTTTCGCCTTCCGAAGAACAGCCGCATCAAGAAGGGTGAGGCGCACGCGCCAGAGTCCGGCAAGCGGCTTAAGAAGTTCAAGATCTACCGTTACGATCCCGACACCGGCGCCAATCCGCGTTGGGACACCTACACGATCGACCTCGACAAGACGGGGCCGATGGTTCTCGACGCGCTCATCCGCATCAAGAACGAACAGGATCCGACGCTGACGTTCCGCCGGTCGTGCCGCGAGGGAATTTGCGGCAGCTGTTCGATGAACATGGACGGCCGCAACGGCCTGGCCTGCACGACTGCGATCGAGGATCTGAAGGGCGAGGTGCAGATCACGCCGCTGCCGCATATGCCCGTGGTCAAGGACCTCGTTCCCGACCTCAGCCATGCCTACGCGCAATATTCATCGATGCAGCCGTGGCTGAAGACGGTCACGCCGGCTCCGTCGGGCAAGGAGCGGCTTCAGTCGCCCGAAGATCGCGCAAAGCTCGACGGCCTTTACGAGTGCATCCTGTGCTTCTGCTGCACGACGAGCTGCCCAAGCTACTGGTGGAATTCGGACCGCTTCCTGGGTCCTGCCGTGCTTCTGCAGGCGTATCGCTGGCTTGCCGACAGCCGTGATGAAGCGACCGGCGAGCGGCTCGACCAGCTCGAGGATCCCTTCCGCCTGTATCGCTGCCACACGATCATGAACTGCGCGAACGTCTGCCCGAAGGGTCTCAACCCGGCGAAGGCGATTGCGGAGACGAAAAAGCTCATCGCGGAACGCGCGGCCTGATGGAAGACATCGCGCTGCCGACGGGCGCGCAGGAAGATGCCGAGCACCCCGGCTGGTATAGCTGGGGTGATTTCCCGCCGAGTTCGTTCGCTGCCGCCACAGGGCGCCTGCTGTTCAAGCCTGACGGCGAACGACGCGGCATCGTGCGCATGTTTCCGACCGAAAAGCACATGAACATGGGCGGATCGATCCACGGCGGTGCGGTG
>JAEVYW010000284.1 GCA_023392555.1 Pseudomonadota bacterium
CAGGTAAACTCGCTGGTTGCCGGCGAAGTCCGGGGACGCGACTACGTCACCAAGCCCACCCTGCCCCGCGACCTTCACTGCGGGAACGCCGACGACCTCCTGCCGCTGGCCGTTCGTCACGTTCACCAGCCACAGCTTGCCGCCGCGCTCGGTCACCAGTGCCGCGTTGGTGAGGGGCAGGCCGCTGCCCGGTAAAAAGTCCATGGCCCAAGGCGCGTCGAACCGCGTTACTTCGGAAACGGTGAAGGGCTTGGCCGATGAGGTCGCCTGCTGTGCGGAGGATTGGGTTGGAGCAGCCCCACAGGCAGCCAGGACCAGAAACGCGGCACCTTGCATTAAGCGTAGGGTCATCAGACTTGTTCCTTAAGCGTAATGTCCGCGCGACGCGGACCACTGAGAGTCGCTGATAATGAACTGCAGCCTACTCTCCCTCGCAACTGCGGTTCCGCCGTTCGTCATCGAACAAGCCGAAGCGAAGGTCCGCGCGCGCGAAGCTTTCGGCGGGCGGAAGGCGCTTTTCGACCGGCTGTCGGGCGTGTTCGACAATGCCGGGATCGCACGACGGCACATCGTCGCTCCACAGGATTGGTATTCGCAACCCCACGGCTGGCACGACCGCAACGCCGTCTATCTGCAGTCGGCGGAGGACCTGTTCGTCGAGGCCGCGTCCGCAGCGATCGAGCAGTCGGGCCTCGCACCTGACGAGATCGACGGCGTCGTCACCGTCTCCACGACCGGGATTGCGACCCCCAGCCTTGAGGCCCGCGCCGCGCAGAAACTCGGCCTTCGCGACAACATTCGACGCGTTCCGATCTTCGGTCTCGGTTGCGTGGGCGGCGTGAACGGGCTTGCCACGATGTCGCGCCTCGCTTCTGCGGACCCGGGGAGCAACTGGCTGATGGTTGCGGTCGAAACCTGCTCCATCTCCATCCGCCTCGACAGCGACGATCCGGCCGCAGTGGTCGCGACAGCCTTGTTCGGGGACGGAGCCGCAGCCGCGGTCGTGACCAGCGGCGAGCATAGCCTCGCGCGCATCACCGGCGCTACCGAGAAGCTGTTCCCCGATACGCTTCGCATCATGGGCTGGGACGTCGAGGACCCGGGCCTCGCAGTTGTTTTCGACCGCGCCATCCCGCCTTTTATCGAGGCGGAGCTTGCGAGGGCGGTCGACGGCATGTGCGCTGAAATGGGTATCAGCCTCGACAGCATCGACCGTCTCTGCTCGCACCCCGGCGGCGTGAAAGTCATCGACGCCATCGAAAGCGCTCTCGACCTCAACCAGGGCGAGCTCAACATCGAGCGCGAGGTGCTTCACGATTTCGGAAACATGAGCTCGCCGACGGTCCTGTTCGTGCTCAAGCGCCTGATCGAGCGCGGCCTGCCGAAGCGCGTACTGATGACGGCCTTCGGCCCGGGCTTCACCTGCGGCGGGCTGCTGCTGGAGGCGGCGTGACGCATCCGCTGTGGCCGGCGATCGCGATCCTTGCGTTCGTCACGCTGCAGCGCCTGACCGAACTGCCCATCGCCGCGGCCAATACGAAGCGGCTGCTCGCGAACGGTGGCCATGAAGTAGGCGCATCGCACTACCCGCTGATCGTTGCAGTCCACGCTGCATGGCTCGCAACGCTTTGGTGGTTCGCACCGGGCAAGCCGATCAACCTCGCCTTTTTCGGCTTGTTCGTCCTGATCGAGATCGGCCGCATCTGGGTTTTGCGCACCCTCGGCCCGCGCTGGACCACGCGCATCATCGTCGTCCCCGGCGAGACGCTGGTTGCCACCGGACCCTATCGCTTCGTCAATCACCCCAATTATCTGGTGGTCATCGCGGAGATCGCGGTCCTGCCGCTGGTGTTCGGCCTGTGGCAGGTCGCATTGATCTTCAGCCTGCTCAACGCCACCGTGCTTGCCGTTCGGATCAGCACTGAAAACGCTGCCCTGCGCCGCTTGCGCGCCTAACGGTTCACGCCTATATCGCAGCTCTCTCCTCGACATCGCTAGATGCCTGAGGCTGGGGCCCCTCGGCTCCGGTCCGAGACCCGTTTGGACTGTTAGGACGCAATTTTGGCCGACACCGCCGCACTGACGAAGCTGATCGAGCCCGAGGTCGAAAGCCTCGGCTATCGGCTCGTGCGCGTCGCGTTCACCGGCGGCCGGAGCGATCCGACGCTGCAGATCATGGCGGAGAATCCCTCGACCCGTCAGCTCGACCTCAGCGATTGCGAAGCGATCTCGCGAAAGCTGTCGGAAAAGCTCGACGCGATGGAAGCCGAAGGGCGCGACCCGATCGAAGGCGGCTACCGCCTCGAGGTCAGCTCCCCCGGCATCGACCGCCCGCTGACGCGCATCGCCGACTATGACGACTGGAAGGGTCACGAAGCCCGCGTCACGCTCGCCGAGCCGCTCAACGGCCGCAAGCAATTCTCGGGCGAGCTCAACGGCTCCGGCGACGGCAACGTCAGCCTGACCGGCAAGAACGGCGAAGATTACACGATCCCGTTCGCATCCATTCACTCGGCCAAGCTCCTGCTGACCGACAAGCTCATCAACGCAACCGCGCCGCTCAGCACCGAGGGCGCCGACACAATTCAGACCGTAGAGGACTAAGACTCATGGCCACCGCCGCACCGCCCGTCGCATCCGCCAACAAGGCCGAGCTTCTCGCGATCGCCGACTCCGTCGCGCGCGAAAAGCTGATCGACCGCGGAATCGTGATCGAGGCGATGGAAGACGCCATCCAGCGCGCTGCCCGCGCTCGCTACGGCGCCGAGAACGACATCCGCGCCAAGCTCGACCCGAACACCGGCGACCTTCGCCTGTGGCGCGTTCTCGAAGTCACCGAGGAAGTCGAAGACCACTTCAAGCAGATCGACCCTAAGGGCGCCGAGAAGCTTCAGAAGGGCGCGAACATCGGCGACTTCATCGTCGACCCGCTGCCCCCGATCGAGTTCGGCCGCATCGCCGCTCAGGCCGCGAAGCAGGTCATCTTCCAGAAGGTCCGCGACGCAGAGCGCGAGCGCCAGTATGAAGAGTTCAAGGACCGCGTCGGCGAAGTCATCACCGGCGTCGTCAAGCGCGTCGAGTTCGGCCACGTCGTCGTCGACCTTGGCCGCGCCGAGGGCGTCATCCGCCGCGACCAGCAGATCCCGCGCGAAATGGTCCGCGTCGGAGACCGCATCCGCTCGCTGATCCTGCGCGTCGCG
>JAEVYW010000281.1 GCA_023392555.1 Pseudomonadota bacterium
CCGTGATCGGGCACGAGAAAGCGCAAGGCCAGCTCAAGCCAATTGTCGGTCATCCTCCAATATACCCGCGGGTCCAGATCGTCCGCAGCGACGCGGAAGTGGTTTTCAAGCCGACCGGCTTCCTCCGGCCCGATCTTCTCGCATGTCAGCGCGTGGCGCCGCGCCGCTTCGAGCAGGATCTGATCCGCCTTGTTGCTGTCGTCGCCATATTTGATGGGGAGGTTGATCTCGTCCCAGATGTACGGGAAATCCCGAGTGTAGTTGTACACTGGATCGTCGAAGACCTTGTCGTTGGTCACAGTCACAATGCGGCCGGTGAATTGCCGGCTTCGAATCCACATCGAGGGGGCGTCGCCCTGCTCCTTGGGGGACTGGCCCATCTCCATGATGCGCGTTTGCATGAAGCTAAGGTCGATGACGTCGCCGCGAACGCCGCCCATCACGATCCGGTCGCCGACGTTGAATGTCCGCCCGCGAAGGATCACGAAATAGCCGGCAACGGCCGTGATCACCCGCTGCATCGCGAAGGCAATTCCCGCGCCGATGATCCCGATGACGCTCGCCAGCCGCGTTGGGTTGTCGAACCAGATCGAGGCAATGCTGATCAGCAGCAGCGCCGCGACGATCAGGCTAACGCCCTGTTTTGCCCAGAACTGGAAGCGCGTTCCGGCCCGGGTCCCGATGAACTGACCGAGGATCAGGCGCAGCACCCTCGTTACCGCCCAGGCGATTGCGATGAAGACGAATGTGAGCACGAGCTTGCGGCCGTTCTCTGCGGTCGCGCCAATCAGGGTAACGCCGAACAGCTGGAGAGCCTCGTGGGAGCCAGTCACGTCGCACTGAACCGTAAGCGATACGCCGCGGTTCCTATGGCTGTTGGAACTCGCAACCGCTCGCGGGGAGTTACCCGCGTATGACCGACCGCGAGCAAATGGTGCAGAATGAAAAGCGGCACTCGCCGCTGTCCGACCGAGAGATCGAGGAGGCGGACCAGAGGTCCAGCACCAGCGCCAAGGTCGTGCACGAAGCGATCAGGCTCGAAGGCACGGAGGAGCTCGAGCGGCCATCCTCCTCGGTCGGTTGGTCCGGCCTTGCCGCCGGGCTGACGATGGGAACGTCGATGGTCGGACAGGGGCTGCTGATGGCGTCACTTCCCGACGCGCCTTGGCGAGAGCTGGTCGCGGCTTTCGGCTACACCCTGGGCTTCATCTTCGTGACCATGGCTCGCCAGCAATTGTTCACCGAAACCACGCTGACGGCCATGTTGCCCGTTCTGCACCGCACCCACGGCTTCGGCGATGTCGCACGCTATTGGACCATCGTCTTTGCCGCCAACATCGTCGGGACGCTGCTGTTCGCCGCCGCGGCAGCGGTGCCGCATCTTTTCAAGCCAGAAGCGGTGCACGCCTTCACGGAGCTGGGCATCAAGGCCGCCGAGCCAGGCTTCGCGGTCGTGCTCTTGAAGGGCGTCGTCGCCGGGTGGCTGATCGCACTGATGGTGTGGCTGATGCCCGCAGCGGGTTCGGCGAAGATCCTGGTGATCATTGCAGTGACCTGGCTGATCGCGGCCGGAGAATTCAGCCACGTCATCGCCGGGTCCGTCGAAACGGCCTTTGCAGCGATGCAAGGATCGATCGGCTGGGATCGTTTCGCGCTGGGGTTCCTCGTTCCCTCGCTGATCGGAAACTCGATCGGCGGAGTCGTCTTCGTCGCCTTGCTGAATCACGCACAGGTCAAAGAAGAAGTCTGAGTCTTCGAAGCGGCACGCCATCAACGAACGACAACTGTCGGCGGAACGACAATAAGACGATCGTGTTCTGCAAGGCGTACACGTGGGGTGTGGATGTCGGACGATCCGCTTCAACATATGCGCGAACGAATCGAGATGTGCCGCCGCTTGGCCAGGAACATCAACGATCCCGAGGTTGCGCGCATCCTTCGCGAAATGGCTGACCAGGGCGAGGTCGACCTTCAGAAGCTGCTGGAAGCTCGCGACGGCAGCGCTGGCTGAGTGTCATCGTCATGGAAATGATTCACCCTTACATCGAGCAATTGGCGAAGCTGCTCGAAGTCGCAGGGGTCGCGATCATCCTCATCGGCGCGGTCCTCGCCAGCTACTGGTTCGTCAGGGACGGCCGGGCCACCGGCGACTGGCGAAGCAGTTACGAACGGTATCGGGCCAATCTCGGCCGCGGAATCCTGCTTGGCCTCGAGCTGCTGGTCGGCGCGGACATCATCGGGACGATCACCGCGCCGCTGACCTTCACCAGCGTCGGCCTGCTGGCGATTATCGTCATCATCCGGACCTTTCTCAGCTTCTCGCTCGAAACCGAGATCGAAGGCTGTTGGCCGTGGCAACGTCGACGCGCATCGGCTTCCGGCGAGGAGCGCTGAGTTAAAGCGCCTTTTCGTAGATCCGGTAGCGGTGGTTGACCGTGGCCCCGGGCAGCTCGGCGATCGATAGCATCCCCTTGTTGTCCTCGAGGATCCAGCCGAACTCGCCGACGCCGACACCGTAATCCTTGACGATCGAGCGGCGCGTGAACTCGATCAGCATGAAGGCGAGCTGCGAGGCGAGGCGCGTTCCGTGGAGTGGCTTGGCGACGCCCATCAGCGGCACTCGCGCGCGCCGGGTGCGCGGCTTGCGCAGGCGCCACAGCAGCTTGATGAAGTTGAACGGAAATAGCCGCCCGGCGAGGTCGCGGATCATCTCGTTCATGTCGGGGATGGT
>JAEVYW010000019.1 GCA_023392555.1 Pseudomonadota bacterium
CGCAGAAGGTAGAGGCACCCGAACGGCGTGCACGGCACCAGACCCGTCAGGCCGGTAGCGAGGCGGCCAGCGTTGACGGGATGAAAGCCGTCGACATCCTTGTCGGGGTCGATCGCCTCGATCACCCGCTGGGCGTCGATCTGCCTCGGAAGCGGCAGTTGGACGAGGATCCCGTCTATCGCCGGATCGCGATTGAGCCGGTCGACGAGTGCCAGGAGCTCGTCCTCCGACAGCGTGTCCGGCAAATGATGTGCGAAGCTTTCCAGCCCCGCCTCGGCCGTCGCCTTGACCTTGGAGCGCACGTAAACCGCGCTGGCGGGTTCTTCGCCGACCAGGACCGTAGCCAGGCCCGGCGCCCGGCCCGTAGACTGGCGGAATGTCGCTGCCGACCGGGCGACTTCAGCGCGAAGGTCGGCCGCGGCGGCCTTGCCGTCGATGACCCGTGCGGTCATGCCGCCGGGTAGGCGACGTCCACGGCGACGCCCTGCAGAAGCATGCGCAGGATCTGGATGATCAGCAGCAGAACCAGCGGCGAAAAGTCGATCCCTCCGAAGTCGGGCAGGATCCTGCGGATCGGTCGGTAAAGCGGCTCCATGATCCGGTCGAGCGCACCCATGAAGGCGCGCAGCCCCTGCGAGCCGGTGTTGAGTACATTGAAGGCGACCAGCCAGCTCAGGATCACCTGGGCGATGATCACCCAGCCGAGGATCCGCAAAAGATAGTCGGCGATCTGGAAAAGAGCGAAGAGCATAAGGCCGGCTTAGCGGCGCGCCGTTCGCTCGGCAATCAGGGCGCCGAGCGTTCGCGCTGGGCCTCGGTAAGGACGATCGCGAACTCGCCACCGGGCGCCGACCACTCCGCAATAGGCGTCCAGCCCCCCGCGAGCAGAAGCACGCGTGCTCCGCGCGGCCCATATTTATGGCTGTTCTCGGTATGGACCGACTGACCGCGGCCGAAGGAGAAGGTCTTCCCGGCGACCGCGAAGCTGACGTCGCGGGTCGCGACCAGGTGCATCTCGATGCGCGAGAGAATGTCGTTCCACCGCGCTTCGTGGCGGAAGGCGTCGATCGGAATGTCACCGTCGAGTTCGCGGTTGAGGCGCTTCAGGAGGTTCAGGTTGAACTCGGCCGTCACGCCCTCCGGATCGTCGTACGCGGCGATCATCCGGTCGACGGGTTTCACCCGATCGAGCCCGATCAGCAGGTACGACCCGGTACCGAGCAGCGCCCGGAACTGGCGCAGCAAGTCGGTCGCGCTGCGCGGGACGAAATTGCCGATCGTCGAACCGGGGAAGAAGCCGAGTTTAGGGCAGGCGCCGATGCTGTCGGGAAGTTCGAACGGGCGAGCGAAGTCGGCGACGACGGGCTCGACCCGCACGCCCGGAAACTGCCGCTGAATGTCGGCAGCGCTGTCGCGAAGATAGTCTCCGGAAATGTCGACGGGCACGTAGAAGGCCGGGGCGATGGCCGACAGCAGGAGCGGCGTCTTGGTCGCCGAACCTGCTCCGAATTCGACGACGGCCGTGCCCGCCGGAACGCGCGCCGCGATTTCCGGCATGATGCGCCCCATCATCGCGCTCTCGATCCGCGTTACCTCGTAGGACGGCAAGCGCGTGATCTCATCGAACAGCTCAGACCCGCGCCGGTCGTAGAACCAGCGGGCCGGGATGGCGGGGATGGGGGCGGACAGTCCGGATAGAACGTCGTCGCGAAAGGCCGGGTCGGCCGCCTCAATCGTCTCTGGCAAGCCTTAGCCCCGTGAATTGCCAGCGCGCGGCCGGCGGAAAGAAATTACGATAGGTCGCGCGGCTGTGGCCGCGCGGCGTGGCGCAGCTCGCGCCCTTCAGTACGAACTGCCCGCACATGAACTTGCCGTTATATTCGCCCACCGCGCCCTCGGCGGTCTTGAAGCCCGGGAAGCCGAGATAGGCGCTTGCGGTCCATTCCCAAACGTCGCCGAACACGCCGCCACCGGGTTTGGGCATGACGGCACCCGCAAGATCTAGCTGGTTGCCGAGATTGGGATCGGCGGAAGAGGCAAAGTCCTCCCATTCGGCTTCGGTGGGCAGGCGGGCGCCGGCCCAGCGTGCGAAGGCGTCGGCTTCGAAATAACTGACGTGAGCGACGGGCGCAGTGCGATCGATCTCACGGCGCCCGGCCAGCGTGAACTCCGTGCCGTCCTCTTTCCAGTAGAGCGGCGCGGCAATGCCCTCCCGCTGGACCCAGTCCCAACCCTCGCTGAGCCACAGTGTCGGATTGCGATAACCGCCGTCGGCGATGAAGTCCGACCACTCGCCGTTGGTCACGCGGCGGTTCGCGATGGCATGCGGGGCCAGGAAGACGCGGTGCCGGGGGCGCTCGTTGTCGAACGCGAATGAGTCCCCCGTGGCGCCGATCTCAACGATTCCGGTTCGCCCGGGATGGAACGTCAGCGGCTCGGTCGCGAAGCACACCGGGGCATCTGCTTCGGCGTAAGCCGGTTCGAGCGGGTTCTCGGCGAAGGTCGCGAGAATGTCGGTCAGGAGCAGCTCTTGGTGCTGCTGCTCGTGATTGATGCCGAGCTCAACCAGCTCGAGCGCTTCGGACGAAAGGTTCGGAAAGGCTTTCTCTAGCGCTTCGTCGACGCTTGCTCGCCAATCGCGGATCTCGTCGAGCGACGGACGGCTGAGCATCCCGCGCTTAGGCCGATCATGTCGCGGCCCTTCCGCATTGTAATAGCTGTTGAAGAGGTAAGCGTAGCGCTCATCGAATGCGCGGTAGCCCGCGACATGGTCGCGAAGCACGAACGTCTCGAAAAACCAGGTCGTGTGCGCCAGGTGCCACTTCGCCGGCGATGCGTCCGGAAACGGCTGGATCGTCGCATCTGCATCGGACAGCGGCGTGGCGAGATCGAGCGTCAGCTTGCGGGTCTGTGCGAGCCGCGCGCCAAGCCCGTGCAGGGCAGGTTGCTGAGCCTGCGTCGCCATCCCGGAAGGATAACCCAGTTTAGCAGTCCTGTCTCTGCGGCCCGAAGACCGCGTCGGCGCTTGCGCTGAGGGCGCGGCGGCTGCCTTCAAGCGCGGCTCCAAAGACGATGTGCGACAGGAACGAATAAGCGTGGGTCGATGGCGGAGCTTCTGTCGATGGCTTCGACAACCCGGCCGCCGGCACGGCGACCTCGTCGGCGGCTGCCCAGACTGCAACGCCGAACGGAATTCCGAATCCTGCCAAGGCCTTCGGCCAAGCAGTGGTCGCTGCACCGTAAATTGCGCCGAGCAGCCCGCCGAACCCATAATGGACCGCCTGCCCCGCGGGCTCCTTGTACGGATCGGGGACGGGCTCATCGGCGGCCGCCTGCAAGACCTTGTTAGCCGCCTTGACCGTGCTCGGTTCTTGCTCTCCGCCATCTTGCTGAGGCTGAACCTTCTCCTTCACGGCTTCGACGCCATTCTGGAAAAGATCCATCGCAAACGAAGCGGCGAGTCCGCTCGCAAGACCGATGCCGGTGTTGCGGGCGATCGTGGCGGCACGCATTCCTGTCTCCTTTCCCGCACCCAATGCGCGCGGGAGTTGGAAGTTGCCGCCATCGGAGACGGTAGAAAGGCTAGGTGCGGGTCGCTCCGGGCTGCCACAGCACATCGCCGCCCTGCGCGTTTGCAACGAAGCGAGCGGCGACGAACAGGAAGTCCGACAGGCGATTGAGGTAGGCGAGCAACTGCGGATTGAGCGGCTCTGCCTCGTTCAGAGCGACGGCAGCGCGTTCGGCGCGGCGGGCGATGGCGCGAGCCAGATGGAGCGCCGAAACCGCCGGCGGTCCGCTCGGCAGGATGAAGCTGGTCAGCGGCGCAAGCTCGGCGTTCATCGCGTCGATCTCGGCCTCGAGCCGCTCGACCTGGCTCTCGACGATCCGCAGCGCGCCTTCCATCTCGCCCGGTGTCGCAACGTCGGCGCCGAGATCGAACAGATCGTTCTGGATACGCAGCAGGCGGGTTCGAAGCTCGCATTCGTCGAAGGCCGAGATTGCGACGCCGATGGCGGCATTGGCCTCGTCGATCTCGCCGATTGCCGTCATCCGCGGACCGGCCTTGCTCACCTGCGATCCGTCGACCAGCCCGGCGCTGCCGCCGTCCCCGGTCCGCGTGTAGATCTTGTTGAGCTTGACCAGAGCGTCAGCCCTTCGAGGCGCCCGCGACCACCAGGATCAGCATGACGATGATGATCGCGACGGCCTGGAACAGGACGCGCTTGCGCATGTAATTCTGCTGCCGTTCGCCGCTCACGTCCTTGCCGGACGCCATCGCTATCACTCCGCGAACGAGGACGTAGGCGGTGGCGCCCATGGCGAGCACAAGAAGGATGATCAGGAGCGTGTTCATGGCGCGGCTCTACTCGTCGCCAAATGCGAAACCAAGGGGAAGCTGGCCTTTGGACAAGGCCTTCGCGAGGGTGCGGCCATCCACCCCTTCGTCGCGCATTGCGGCGAGCGTCGGCGCGAGGTCACGCTTGGCCAGGCGGCGCCCATCCTCGTGAGTGACCAATGGGTGATGGAGGTAGCTTGGCTCGGGCAATCCCAGCAGTTGCTGGAGCAAGCGCTGGATCGGCGTCGAGGGGCGCAGGTCGGCACCACGCACGACCGTCATCACCCCGCTCTCGGCATCGTCGACGACGCAAGCGAGGTGGTAGGCGGCCGGTGCATCTTTCCGCGCGAGGATGGCGTCGCCCATCTGGCCCGCCTCGGCCTCGAAGCGGCGGCCGTCGGCTTCGGTCCACAAGGGCATTCCCACTTCCTCGAGCGCCGCTGCCGAGTTCAGCCGCCAAGAGTGCGGCGTCGTTGCCCGTCGTTCCGGATCGTCGGGCAGCGGCCGGCAGGTTCCGGGATAGGACGTGGCCGCATCGCCATGCGGAGCGGTCAGCGACTGGGCGATGTCGGCGCGGGTGCAGAAACAGGCGTAAGCAAGGCCGCGCGCCTTCAACTGCTCGAGCGCCTCGGCATAGGCGACCGTCCGTCGCGACTGCACCAGCACCGGCTCATCCCAATCGAGGCCAAGCCAGCGCAGATCCTCGAAAATGCCGTCGACGAATTCAGGCCGGCTGCGCCCCTGGTCGAGATCCTCGATGCGGATCGCCCAGCGTCCGCCGCTCTGCGACGCGTGAACATGGCCCGTCACTGCGCTGAACGCATGCCCAAGATGAAGCCGCCCCGTCGGCGACGGCGCGAACCGCGTCACAATCATGTGGACTGTGACTCAAAGGGCTCTTGACGGCGATTCCGCAATCTTCGATTCTTCATCCTGCCACACCGGCTTGGCATCCGGTGGGCAACAAGGGAAGACGGGCCTGATACGACCCTTCTCCTCCTTGAGTGCGACAGGGCCGGAGACTTGTTCGTAGCGGGCGGACAGGAAAGGTCATTGCCCGCGTGTATCACCCCGACATCATCCGGCATCCGGAAAGCTGCCCGACGCTGGTTCTCAACGCCGATTACACGCCGCTATCCTATTATCCGCTGAGCCTGTGGCCGTGGCAGACCGCCGTGAAGGCGATGTTCCTCGAACGCGTCGACGTCGTCGCCCATTACGACCGTGAAGTGCACAGCCCGAGCATGGCGCTTCGCCTGCCTTCGGTCATCGCTCTGCGCCAGTTCGTGAAGCCGAGCGAATATCCGGCCTTCACCCGGTTCAACCTGTTCCTGCGCGATAAATTCCGCTGCGTTTACTGCGGAAGCGCGAAGGAGCTGACGTTCGATCACGTTGTTCCGCGCGCCCAGGGCGGTCGCACGACCTGGGAGAATGTCGCTGCCGCCTGTGCGCCGTGCAATTTGCGCAAGGGCGGGCGAACGCCGCGCGAGGCCGGGATGCACATTGAGCGTGAGCCGATCCGGCCGACGAGTTGGCAGTTGCAGGACCACGGGCGGAGCTTCCCGCCCAACTACCTGCACCAGAGCTGGCGCGACTACCTTTACTGGGACGTCGAGCTGGAAGCCTAGCGCCCGGCCAGGAACTCGCGGACCTGAAAGCCGACGTCCTCGCGGCCGAGGGCGACGGCGAGATTAGCGATGACGAAGCCCGCCGCGCTTCCGCAATCGTAGCGCTCGCCCTCGAACTTGAAGGCGTGGAACGGCTGCTGGCCGATCAGCTTGGCCATCGCGTCGGTCAGCTGGATCTCGCCGCCCGCGCCTGGCTCCTGCGCGTCGAGCGCACGCATGACATCGGGCTGCAGGATGTAGCGGCCGGGCAGCATCAGGTTTGAAGGAGCGGTTCCCTGCGGCGGCTTCTCGACCAGGCCGCGGATCTCGGTCAGGCGCCCGTTGGTCTCGCCCGGATCGACGACGCCATACTGATGAGTCTCGCTCTTCGGCACTTCGAGCGCCGCGACGATATTGCCGCCGACGGACTCATAAGCCTCCATCATCTGCGCAAGACAGTTGGGCCGACCCATCATCAGCTCGTCGGGCAACAGCACTGCGAAGGGCTCGTCGCCGACGACATGGCGCGCGCACCAGACCGCGTGACCAAGGCCGAGTGGCTGCTGCTGGCGGACGGTGACCAGCTCGCCGAACTCGGTCCTCGATGGCGTGAGCGGGTCGAGGCTCTTGCCCTTGCCCTTCATCGTCGCCTCGAGCTCGTAAGCGC
>JAEVYW010000030.1 GCA_023392555.1 Pseudomonadota bacterium
CTGGTGTTAACGGCGTAGAATACCGTGTCCCCGGTCGGCGCCGCGAAGAAGCCGGCCTTGGTCGGACGCCCGATGTCGGTGAAGTATCGCCTAACATACTCCTGCGACGTCGTGCCCTCGATCCAGAGCATCAGCGCAGAATAAGCGATGAGTGCTGCGAGAGGGCCGACTCGCAGCAGCTGCCGCCACATGCTTACTTGCCGCTCTTCTCAATGGTGGCTGCGGGGGTCATGCTGGAGTGGCGGCGCCTCGCGCTGCGCCGGACGTCGACTCCGAAAGCCAATATATCGGCGAGGATGATGAAGGCGCACAGCGAAAGGCCCCACAAGGCGCTCGGCTGGCCGGCAGCTACGGCGGTTTTCACCGTTTCTGCACGGCTACTGTCCAGAAATGGGACAAGGCTCTCAGAAGAAGTTCGATAACCGGCGGAATAGCCCATCAGCCACGCACCAACGGCCGTCGCCGTGATCAGAATCAGGAGGTAGCGGCGAGCCGGAAATCGCATCATCGCCGCGCCTGCGATCACCAAAAGAAGCAGAAAAGCACCATTTTCGACGAGGTTCGTCATGGTCACCCCCTTCAGCGATTCAACAACGGCAACCGCGATGCTGGGTCCGACACGATGGTTGTGTCAATCCTGTTGTGCTGGCGCTTCCGCTGAAGGCCGCAGCACATACCACTGTTGTTAAACCAAATTCCGCGCAGCCACGTTGCGTAATGTAAATCGTTACAATAATGTTAACCTCGACTCGGTTGGGTGATAGTTTACTTTGTAGGTCAAAGTTAGCCTACCGGGTTGGGTAACGGGGTGAGCGCCGGGGTTCCGGTGACGTGGGGTATACCCCCTGGGTTCGTTAGCCTCGGCGCAAGTCAGGGCGGTCGTGACTCAGGTTTCTGCGCTGCAGGTCGTTGGGACCTGACGGCAGGAGTGGCGTCATGGATAGCTTGCCCGCTGACCAGTGCACCGCGGAGATCATTACTCCCGCTTGCGTGCTTCCTGACACTGTAGCGAACGACACTGGCCCGTTCATGCTGAACGAGGTGGATATGCCGGCGTTGCACGAAGGCGCTCTGGAGGCGGCGCTTGGCCCCCGAGCAACTTCAGCTCCGCACGAGGCGTTGCAGCGGACGTTCGACGTTGCCCTCGCACTCGTCTTCATCGGCTTCCTTCTCCCGCTGATGGCGGTTTGCGCGCTGGCCGTTCGCCTGTCCGGGCCAGGGCCGCTGCTGTTCCGGCAAGTGCGCATCGGCCGCGATGGCCGCGAATTCCTGTGCTTCAAATTTCGCACGATGACGCCGCTCGCCGAGCAGAATCTGGACGATCTTCTGGTCGCCTCCGTCGCTTCGCGGGAGCAATGGGAGTTGCTGCACAAGCTGTCGCAGGACCCGCGCACCACGCCGATCGGCCGGTTCCTCCGCCGCTACAGCCTCGACGAGCTGCCGCAGCTTCTGAACGTGCTCCGCGGCGAGATGAGCATCGTCGGCCCGCGCCCGATCGTCGATGCGGAAATCCCGAAATACGGCGCCAGCTTCGCGCATTATTGCTCGGTGAAGCCCGGCCTCACCGGCCTGTGGCAGGTCAGCGGGCGCCATGCGCTCTCTTATGACGAGCGCGTCATGCTCGACGCCCGCTACGCCATTTCGAAGTCGCTTCGCGGTGACCTGCGCATCCTGCTGCGCACCGTTCCCGTGATTGTCCTGGGACAAAACGAATGACCATTAGGAAGAGGACGGACGTTATGCGCCTCTATTTCCCCGCCATCCTGGTGGGTCTTGCCATTGCAGCGCCTGCCGCTGCGCAGCCGATCCCGGTGACCCAGGCCTCCGTACCGACAACGGTTACGTCGTCGGCGCGGACCACCATCTCTCGAGCGGACCGGCTCAGCGTCACGGTCTTCCGCGAACCCGACCTGTCGGTGACGGACGTGCTGGTGGACGACAGCGGCACCGTCGCCTTGCCGCTGATCGGGTCCGTCAATGCTGGCGGAAGGTCGATCGAGGCCGTCGCCGCCGACATCGAGAACAAGCTTCGGCCGTACTTGCGCAATCCACAGGTCGCAGTGGTCGTGAAGCAGTCGGCGACCAAGCACATCACGGTCGCCGGATCGGTGATGGAGCCGGGCCGCTTCGAGGTCGAGGGCCCGGTCACACTGCTCCAGGCTATCGCCCTTGCCCGCGGGCCTTCGCAGGTCGCAGCGCTTGATCAGGCGCTGATCTTCCGGACGCAGGGCACACAAAAGACAGCCGCCCGCTTCGATCTCCGGCAGATCGAGCGCGGCAAGGCGGAAGACCCGCAGGTGCTTCCTGGCGACACGGTCGCGATCGGAAGTTCCAAGTTCAAGACCGCGTGGCGGGACACGATCCTGACGCTCCGGTCCTTCAACATCTTCCGCCTGGTCCCCTGACCGGCGGATCGGCATCGCCCCTCGGGGAGAATGAAATGAACAATCTGGTTCCAGTTGCGCCCAGTCACTTCCCGTCGCTCGATCTTGTGCGTCTGCAGCGGGAAGCCCCGCAGACCACGCCGACCGAGCGCATCATGGCGGCTCTCTATCGCCAGCGGTACATCATCGCCGCGGTACTCGCGCTCGCCTTCGCGATCGGCGCCTACCTCGCGTTCACGGCGCGGCCCGAATATACCGCGGTCGCGTCGGTGCAACTCGACCAGCAGGTTCCGCGGGTCCTTTCCGACCCGGATCTCGATCCGCAGTCGCAACCCCAGGATGCCGACCGCTTCCTGCAGACTCAGCTCGACCGCGTTCACAGCCGCAGCATCGCGGAACGAGTCGCCGAGCGCCTGCCGATGAGCCCGCGAGTCCTCGACGCTTTGGGCATCGAGACGACCAACGCCGCCAATCAGCGTGAGCAGTTGATCTACAAGCTCCAGCAGGATGTCGGAGCGCAACTTGGTCTCAAGACCCGGCTCGCCCAGATCTCCTTCACGAGCTACGACCGCGACGTCTCCGCGCTTGCCGCCAACCTGTTCGCCGAGGCGCTCGTCGTCGCGAACGTCAACGCCAAGGTGGACTATGCGGCCAAGGCAAAGCTCTACCTGCTGGGCCAGATGAAGGACGCGAAGGCGCGTCTTGAAACTTCCGAGCAGCAGATGCTGGCCTATGCGCGCTCTGCCGACCTCACGACGACCGTCGTACCGACGGGCGCCGAGGACAAGGGCGGCTCGCTTCGCGCGCAGCAGCTTGGCCTGATGACCGACTCGCTGGCACAAGCGACCGCCCGGCGGATCGACGCCGAGCAGCAATGGCGCCAGGCCGCCGGCACGCCCGCGCTGTACCTGCCGGAAGTGAACAGCAATGGCGCCGTGCAGAACCTGCTTGCCCAGAAGGCGCAGTCGCAAGCGGCGCTGAACGAGGAGCGACAGCGCCACACCGACGAATATCCGTCGGTCCGTGAAGCGCAGGCCAAGATCAACGAGCTGGACGGCCAGATCGGCGCGATCGCAAGCAGCATCAAGAACAGCTACCGCGGCCGTTACCTGGCGGCGGCGCAGCAGGAACAACAAATGCGCGGCACGGTCGCGGCGATGCGCGGTTCGGCGATGGCCGAGCGTGAACGCAGCGTCGGCTACAACTCGCTGCAGCGCGAAGTCGAAACCAACAAGGCTTTCTACGAAGGCCTGCTCCAGCGTTACAAGGAAGTCGCCGCCGCTTCGGGCGCCCCGTCCGCGAACGTGACGATCGTCGACCGTGCCGGGCCTCCGCTGGCGGCAAGCTCCGTCAGCGCCACCCGCAGCCTTGCTCTTGCCGGCATCAGCGGCCTCATCCTGGCGCTGCTCATCGGCTCGGTGCGGGATTCCATGCACAATGTGATCCGCAGCTGCGAGGACATCGAGCAGAAGTTGAACCTGCAGTGCCTGGGCGTCGTGCCGCTGGTGTCCAAGTCGCAGAGCATGGAGGAAGCGCTCGCCGATCCGCGGTCGGCCCAATCCGAGGCCTATCATTCCATTGCGGTCGCGCTTGAGGAAACGGCGTCGGGGGTCCTGCCCAAGACGCTGATGATCACCAGCAGCACGGCCGGCGAGGGCAAATCGACAACCGCCAAGGGCCTTGCCGCGAGCCTTGCCGCGATGGGCAGGCGCGTGCTGCTCGTCGATGCCGACCTGCGCCGGGCAGCAGCCAAGCACTCGTTCGATCTTCCAGATCAGCAGCCGGGCTTCGCCGAGGCGCTCACGGGCGTTGCCGAGCCGGGCAGTGCCATCGACGAAGATCTGGACGGCTATTCCGTCGTCCGGTCCGGCGATCTCAGCGGAAGTCCGGTGCCGCTGCTGAGCAGGCCTCATGTGCGGTCGATCGTTACCCGCTTCGCAGACGAATATGACATCGTCAT
>JAEVYW010000052.1 GCA_023392555.1 Pseudomonadota bacterium
GGATCGAATTGGCCGCTGGCGTAATGGATCGACCACAGCTCCTGAAGAAGGCCCTGGTCGAGGATGAACTCGCCCCGTTGCGATGCCAGCCACCGCGACTTGGCCACGAGCTTCGCCAGTCGGACGAGCGATTCCCTGCTCGATAGTCGCTGGCCGAAGGCGGTCGCGATCGTCCTTCCACTAACCCTGGGGTCGAGGAAGGCTCCGGCAACGCGAGCCGCCTTGGAGGTCCGCGGCAAGGCCTGCCACGCGGCCGACAGGGACTCGCGAGTCTGGATGGCGCTTCGGCTCGCGAGGGCGTCGACCAAACTGCTCTTGCCGGCGCCTGGGACGCTGAAGAGTTCGATCACCCTGGCTTGCGGCGCAGCACTCACTGGACGGGAGTTTCGCAGCTGCACGCGGACTGCCTCTCGCTGCGGCGGGAGCGGCACGAAGTCCAGGCTTCGACATATTCCGCCATGCTGCGGTCGGAGGAGAAATTGGCCTCGATGAAGGCACGCGCCTCTGCCCGCCGGGCATCAGCATCTTCGTCGGACTGGCCAAGCATCCGTACGCTAGTCCGGACGATCGCGTCGATGTCGTCCGGATCGACGACGGTTCCCAGCCGGTCGTTCGGAATGAGCTCGTCGATGCCGTCGCTTGGCGAGGCGATCACCGCGCAGCCGGCCCACAAGGCTTCCTTGAGGACGTTCGGCAATCGCTCGGAGGGCTTCTTCGACAGCAGGAGGAACAGCCCCGCGCGGTTGAGCCGTTTGTAGAGTTCGTCGCGCGGCACGTGGCCGGCGAACTGCACCGAGTTGCCGATCCCAAGCTGTGCCGAAAGCGCTTCCAGCCGCTCGCGATCGGGACCGTCCCCGCAGATGGTCAGGTTCAGCCGGTCGTCCGACGCACGGGCCAGGGCAAAGGCTCGAAGCACGGCCTCGACGTTCTTCGGCGGCGTAAGCGCAGATGCCGTAATCCAGGCGAAGGGATCGCGTTTTTCCGAACTTGTTCGAAGCAGCGGTATCCCGCGCCTGATGATCCGTACCGGTACGCCGTCCCCTGCCCTCGCTTGCGCGAAGTCGCGGTTGGTCTCCGCGTGCGAAAAGACGACATTGGCCGATCGCAGGGTCAACCCGACCAGGAAGTCGTCAACCACCAGATCGTAGGCTCCGACGAACGCGCTCCGCACGCAGCTTGCCCCAGCGGACCGGAGGACAGGGAGAACCATTCCGCCCTGCCGCGACCAGAAGATGTGAACGACGTCGAGGCCGGACATCATTGCGTCGTCGGCAATCTCAAGCGCGCGCGGAATGCAGAGAAATGCGAGAATCGCCGCAGCCGGGCTGCGTCCAAGTTCACCCATCGCCGCTGCGGCCAATTGCAGTGCCGCACGGCCATAGCGCCAAAGAAGCAAGGGCCAACGCAGCGCGCCGGCAAGCGTTGGCGGGGAGACGATCAGGTCGTCCGGCACGCCGGCCACTCGTCTCAGCCCGCCACTGCCCCGCGGTTTCGGCTTCATCGTGAAGACGCGGACATTCTGCCCCTGCGCCTCGAGCGCAGCGATATCCGACACCGCGAAGGCTTCGGTCAGGACCGGAAATTGCGAGAATACATATCCGATACGCAGTCCCTGTTGGGCGGAGGCCCGTGGAACTGGCGCATTCATCGGCTCTTGGCCGGTTCCCAGGTCGCGACGATGTCGCCCCGCATCGCGCGGAAGACGCCGATCAGCGTCGCGAAGATCGCCAGCACTATGTCCGCCAATCTGGCCAAGGGTCCGCTCACCATCCGCGCCGAACCGATGATCAGCGCCACGAACGCCAGGGACACGGCCGCTCCGAGCGGCGCCGAAAGCTCCGTGATTGCCGCCAGCCCGAACAGGGCCGCGCTTACGATGAAGATGCCGCCATACCATCGCATCAGCTTGCGCGAGATATACTTGAACCGATCGAGCCGGGACATACGCCGAAGCTGGGGCCGCAGGAACAAGTGGGTGTGATAGGCCCGCGTGCCGATCCTGATCTTGCGACGAAGCTCATCGGTGCGCCGCGCGACGCTATTCTCATAGGCGAACGCGTCCGGCGCCTTGATCAGGCGGCGGCCCTGGAAAACCACGTTCATCGAGACTGTGAAGTCGTCGAGCACAGTGTCGGGGAAGTCGGGATACAGCGCCCGCCGCACGCTGAAGAGCGATCCGTCGGCACCGATGACATTGCCCGTTGCCGATTCCAGCGACCTCAGGGTCTCGTCCAGGCGCCAGTAGGCAGCGCCTGTCCAGGATGTGACGCTCTCCCGCTCCGCGGTGTAGACCAGCGTGCCGCAAACGCCGCCGACGCTCGGATCGCTGTAATAGGACGTCAGGCGATCGATGGCGTCCGGCGCCAGAAGGACGTTTGCGTCGGTGAAGACCAGGATCTCGCCCGTGGCCGCCTGCACGAGCGACTTCATCCCTGCCGCCTTCCCAGCGCGGCTGGTGCCCCGGACCACGGTCAGGACGTCGCTCGCCTTGCTCAGAAGATCGTAGGTGCCGTCGGCCGACGCGTCGTCATAGGCGAGGATCTGAAGATCGCTTCGGGCGGCCTTGAGAGCACGCAGGTTCTCGATCTTTGCCGCCAGCGACGTCTCTTCGTTGAACGCGCAAAACAGCAGCGACACGTTCCGGTTTTGAACCGGATCGGGAGGAGCCGTCAGGGCCTTCGTTCGAACCCGTCGGAGGATCGCCGGGTAGATAATGTACGGATAGACTACGACGGCCAGTGATACGGCTGAAAGTCCCGCGAATGTGAGAGCAATAAACAACCGGCCATCCACTCAAAGACTCGCGGGATGATGGTCGTTAACTATTTATTTATCAATGGCGGTTTCTGACAATTGTCTCGTTTTGAAACAGAAATTATAATGCCAACGCCACATTCGGACTGTACCGTCGGTGCCATGTCGCGAATCAGTTCCGGCCAAGCTGGTCGCAAGGCCAGCGTCAGGTCGCCGGCAACGCCGCGCGCCGAACCTCCTGCGCCCATCGAATCCGAGCCTACCGATGAAGACTCGCCGCAGATCTCGGTGGGCAACCGGATGCGCGTGATCTTCTACCTGGCGCTGGGCCTGTGGCTGATCATCGGCGCAATCGTGGCGGTCTTCGCAGACTAGGAGTGCTGGGCGGCATTCCCTCCTGTGGGTGACAAGCGCAGGATATATCCGCGGCCGGCTTTGATGTCGGCCTGTATGGTCACGTAGACGTTGCCCTGCGGGTCGCCCGCAACGCCCTGGATTTTCGCCAGGTCGCCCGCGAACACGATCAGCGTCTGCAATCCGTCTTCAGGGGTGTAGCGGTACAGCTTTCCGTTCTTGCGGTCGGTGATGAAGAGCTCGCGTCCCGACTCGTACAGGCCTTCCGGCGAAAAGCCCTCGGCTGCCGGAATCGCCACACGGATCGTGCCGTCGCCCGACCTGACGAACAGAGTATCGAGGTCATTGTCGCCGACGAAAACGCTGCCGTCAGCCGCCACCGCGATGCTTTCCGCTTTGTTGATGCCGGCCTTCGCTGGGATGAGCGTACGCACATCGCCCGCAGTGCCGATACTCAACACTCGCCCGAATTCGTCGCCCACGAGCAGGCGACCGGACGGCGCCACGACAATCCCTTCCGTATTGCCGATGCTTTGCGCGAGATGAGTGGTCCTTCCGCGCACGTCGGTGCGCCACACGCCGCCTCGCCGATCGTCGGTGAAGTAGACGTTGCCGGCATTGTCCTGGACCACGTCCTCGGGTGCGCCGATCCCGTCCTGACGGTCGGCCAGGGTGACGATGCCTCGGCCCTGCTGCCACGCGCGAATCGCATGCCCGCCTTCGTCGGCGATCAGCAGACGATTGCCGGCCCAGCGAAGTCCGTCGGGAGACGTGATCCCATCGCGCTCCGTCGCCACGACCTCGGCCCGCCAATGAGGATCGAGCATCACCAATGCACCTTTGTCGGCCCCGCAGCCGGTGAGGAGGAGAGCAAGCAGGGCAGCAAGGATCGAGCGCGCACCCTTGGCGAGCGGCAGGAGGGCATTGCCGACCATCTTGATATCTTCGAGCACGTTGACCGCGGCGTAGGTGACAATGAACAGGAAGGACGCCGCCAAGGCTTCCTGGCGAAGCGTCCAGTCGGCCATCCGCTCGACGAAGCCTTTGAACAGGCGCCTTCCAATGAACAGCATCGCCAACAGGACTCCCGTACCGATGCCGGCACCGACTACGACGTCGAGCGGCGAATGCATGCCTGAGATGATCCGGGTCAGGAGGATGACGACGCACGTCCAGGCCATGGCGAAGATGCCGGCCCGCCTGCAGGCGAGCAGTATCCCAAGCGCGAGCGGAAAGAAGAATGCTGCGTGATCGCTCGGGAAGGAGGCGAGATCGTTCGCCGTGACCGTGCCCTGTTCCAGAGCCTCGAACCGCTCCCGGTTCGCGCCCATCAGCGGCACCCGCGAGGGCATCGGCTCTTCCAGCACGAATTTGTTGTTTTCGAGCTGGAGCATCGGCACCGACCGAACCAGCGGCCGCGGCACGAAAATGCTGGAGCCGAGGGTCTTCGTGATCGCCACGATCAACGCAAGGGAGATCAGTGTGACCATCAGGATCGAGCGGCGTCGAACGCGCTCCGGACCTTGGCCGCTGAACCAGGCATAGAATAAAGCGGCGCCAACCGGTCCCGCCTTCACCAGGTTGCTGACATTCGGCAGCGAGAACAGCACGTCGAGGAACGCGGAACGTCCCGACAGGCCGTTGATCAGAATGTACAGGCGATCGTCGAGCCCTCCGAGCAAACTCACTTGGAGCTGCCGGTCAGCTGAAGCCGGGAATCACGTCGATCGACCAGGATCGTCTCGAACTCGCGTCGGGCTCGGCAAAACTTCGCCACTATATCCCCCATTGTTCGCGCCGGCGGCGATCGCCGTTCGGTATAACGCGAAGTAAATCCCTACGCCGTTCCCTTTTCAAGTGATGAATGACGCTTGTTCCCTTCTGGGATGAGTGCAAGAACCGGCGAGGTTCCCCGCAGCGGACGCGTTTAGTGGACGAGCGAGTGTCTCTCACTGTCCGGCAAATCAGCCCCAAGGTCGTGTGGGTCATGGCGGCACTGTCTGTCGCCGCCTTCCTGATCGTATGGGCGGTCGCGAGCCACGCGAAGATTGAGCCCCTTCGGCCCGACACCGCGTCCTACCTCTACTTCGATCCCTCGCGCAGCATCGGCTACCCGGTCTTCCTCTGGATCGTCCGGACCCTCACCGGACAGGCCGCGCTCGCCGTGCCGATCCAGATGGCGCTGCTCGTCGCGGCCCTCTTCATCCTGAGCGTAAGTTTCTACCGTCTCACGGGGAAGCCATGGCTCTCGAGCGCTCTGCTATTGGCGCTGCTGATATCGCCGGAGATGTGGCTCGCGGCAACGACCCTGGTCACTGAAGCACTGGCGACCGCGCTCGTCGCCTTGTGGTGCGCGCAATTGCTCCGGTTCATCCGGGCGCCTGATCTGGGCGGCATTCTGTTGCTGAGCCTCGCAGCCTTCGCCGCCACCTTGGTCCGGCCGTCGCTGATCGTGCTGTTCGGCGCCACGTTTCTGATCGGCGTCCTGATGCTGCCGCGGCGGGCCCGGTTGCGCGGCCTTTTATCCGTCGCTGCGGCGCTCGGCCTCACTCTGGCCGCGACGCCGGTCGCGAACTTCCTGATCCACGGCTCGCCCGCATCCGGGAGCCCCGTCGCTCGCGGCCTGCTCCAGCATTCGATGTATTGTCCGATGCCAATCGCGCCGACGACCCCCGACGCCATGTTCGTGGAACAGAGCGCCGCTCCCGTTCGCCACTATATCTCGGGCGCGCCGCGGCACATCCACGGCGTGTTGAAGCAGCTTTACAGCGGAGAACTGCGGTTCGGGCTGTTTATCCCGGCGCTTGGCGCTCGTCATGGGTTCAATGCGGGGTGGCAGACCGACCCGATCATCGGCCAAATCGCACGGGAACGCATCGCCGCCAATCCAGGCTGCTACGCCAGCAGCGCGCTGCGATCCTATTACCGGATGGCGACGTACAAGACGACCGGCGCCAAGGGTGAGATCGCGCTGATCAAGTCCTACATCGCGGAGAACCCGCCCGTGGAGGTCGCCTCCGCCCCATTGCTGCCGAACGAGGAAGAGCTCGCCGCGAGAGCGGCTCGAGAGCTGGGCAAAGCCAAGCCTGCGCGGCCAGGACAGAAACTGTTCAATCCGCCCAAGCAGAAGCCCCTTCTGCTGCGCGTCGCCGCGCGCCTGGTCCACGGCGCCGTGGCT
>JAEVYW010000106.1 GCA_023392555.1 Pseudomonadota bacterium
CGCCTGGCCCACGCTGCGATCTGCAGCAATTGCCCGAATTCGCCATAGGCGTCGTCGCCACCTTCCTGCTCCAACGCTGCCGAGAAGGACGGCACCCACCACTGCGCTTCGAACTGCGGACCCCAGATGCTGAAGGCGTGGAAGCCAGCTTCTTCCTCCGGCGCCCACGCCGACGTCGGATGAACGGCCCTGAGGCACGGATTGCAGAGCTGCATCAGCAGTCGCCCGAGCGTGGCCTTCGCCGGGCGGAGATCGACCCGTCCACCGGTCGGAACCGGCTCCAAGGTCTCGAACAGTCGCGTGCAGGCGAAATCAGGATCGCAGGCGAGCAGCCGATGGATGCGCGTGGTGCCCGAGCGCATCGGGCCGACGATCGCCGCCGCGTTTGCCAGCGGGCGCCGAAGTATGTCGGGATGATCGCGCCAGAGCCGCTCGGCGCGGGCACGCGATGCGACGATCCGGACGAGTTGTCCGTATGCGATCGTCAGCCCGAGCGCGTTGAGACGTCCTTCCTCGCGAAGCGACCGGCACAAGCGGTCGAGCCTGTCCCGCCACGGGCCATCGCTCGGAGTGCCAACACCAGTTCGCGCGGCGTCGAGGATCGCGGCGCTGTCGAGGTTGGGCCGCTTCGACCAGCCCTTTGCCCAACTCCTCTCGAGCATGGCCGAAAGGCGTTTGGGCCAAAGCAGTTCCGGATCTGCCGTTTCCGAATCCATCGGGCTTGAACCGGCACGGGCGCCCGAAGTTTCGACCGCATTTAGAGCAGGGTCTTGTGAGCGCCTTCTTGCGCCAGCAATTTGCGCTTGCGGTCGAGACCGCCGGCATAGCCGCCTAGCGAGCCGTCGGAGCGGATCACGCGGTGACAGGGCACAAGGACGGCGATCGGGTTCTGACCGTTGGCGGTGCCTACAGCACGGACGGCTTGCGGCTGGCCCACCGCCGCGGCGATGTCGGCATAGCTGCGGGTTTCGCCCAGCGGGATCTTGCGGAGCTCGCGCCAGACGGCTTCCTGGAAGGCCGTGCCGCGGACATCGATCGGCAGGTCGATGGAAGCCGCAGGCGTTTCGATGGCCTCCATGACGCCCGAGATCAGCTTGCCCATCGCCGCGTCAGCCGGGGCGATGGTCGCGTTCGGAAAGCGGCGGCGAAGTGCGCTCTCGTCCTCGTCGAAGGTAAGGCGGCAGATGCCCTTTGACGTCGCCGCGACGAGCATCCGACCGAGCGGCGTGTCGAGCATCGCGTAGCGGATCGTCTCCCCTCGCCCGCCGTCGCGCCAGGCCGACGGGCTCATGCCCAGCCGGTCCTTGGCGTCGGCATAAAAGCGGCTCGGGCCGGAATAGCCGGCATCGTAGATGGCGTCGGTCACTTTGCCGTTCTCCTGAAGAGCACTTTCGGCGCGCCTGGCCCGAAGGCCGCGGGCGTAAGCTGCGGGCGAGACGCCCATGTCGCGGGTAAAGAGGCGCTGGAAATGATGTGGGGCGTAGCCGACCGCCTCGGCCAACTCGGCGAGGCTCGGCATCGCCTCGGCGTCTTCGATCATCCGGACCGCGCCGGCCACCGCCTCGCGATCGCGGCCGACCTCGTCGGGGCGACAGCGCAGGCAGGCACGGAAGCCGGCCGCGCGGGCGGACTCGGCGTCGGCGAAGAACTCGACATGCTCGCGCTTCGGGCGCTTGGCCGGGCAACTCGGCTTGCAATAGATGCCGGTGGTTTTCACCGCTCCGATGACCTGTCCGTCGAACGACCGGTCGCGCCGCTCGAAGGCGGCCCAGGCGGCATCTGCGTCTATGGTTCGCATCAACATGGACGTAGCATAGGCGAGGCGTTTAGGTCGTGCGTCCCGTGACTTGCTTTCAAACATTTGCAGCCCTCGCGGCCCTTGCGATCGCCGTCCCGGCCAGCGCGGCACCCGCCTGCGATCCAGTTCGGGTCATGACCTACAATATCCGGCTCGACCTCGAATCCGACGGGGTAAACCGCTGGGCCAACCGGCGCGATCAGCTGATCGGTCAGGTGAAGCTGATGAAGCCCGCGATCCTCGGCCTTCAGGAGGTCGTGCCCGGTCAGAAGACCGACATGGAGCGAGCGCTGTCGGGCTATACCTTCCTTGGCCGTCCGCGCGACGACGGAAAGACTAAAGGCGAGGCTTCCAACCTCGCGATCGACCGCAGCATCTTCCGTGTGCGGTCGAGCGGGACGTTCTGGCTGTCGCCGACGCCGACCGTGCCCGGCAAAGGTTGGGACGCGGCCTATCCGCGCGTCGCCACCTGGGCGCATCTGGCTCGCCGCAGCGAAGGGAAGCGCTTCCTCGCGCTCAACACCCACCTCGACAATGCGGGCGAGCAGGCGCGGCTTCTCGGCGCCCGGCAGATCGCCAACTGGCTCGTCGGCAACCGTGCGCCGGGCGAAGCGGTCGTCGTCACCGGCGATTTCAACATGGAACCCGGCTCGCCGCCGGTGCGGGAACTGACGGACGGCGCTCTGCGCCTGCGCGATGCGCGTGAGGCGGCAGCATTGCGCGTCGGTCCCGAGGGCACGTTCAACAACTTCAAGGC
>JAEVYW010000113.1 GCA_023392555.1 Pseudomonadota bacterium
CATCCCGGTAACGCGGCAAATTTCCTCCAGCATAGCGCCGAGGCGATCGTCGTCGCCAAGCTCCACGCTTTCGGCTTTCAGCTCAGGCAAGGTTCGGCCACATCTTGCGTGAGCGTAAGAAGCAGCAGCTCGCCGTCAATACGGTCAGAAAGACTAGGGCGAGCGGCGCTAGCGCTTGACGGTCCGCAGCTCCTGCTCGATCTGTTTGCGGATCTCGTTCTTTTGCGACCCCGTGTAGAGATTGTCGCGCGCGGAATAGAGGCCCTTGAGCAGCCCGACATCCCAGTGCGTCAGCGACAAGGGCACCGCCGTTCCGCGCGGGGCGTCGAGGATTCTGATGATCGTCGTGGCGTAGGGCGCGGCGAGCTTCGCGGGGTCGGTCGGCGCGAAAATCCGCATCGCCGCATAATCGGCCAGCTGCGTTGTGCTCAGCCCCTCCAGCGCGCGGATGTCGAGGACCACGATACCCGCATTGAAATGCGGGCGCGTCGCGGCGGTGATCAGCGACGGGGCGTGGAAACTGTTGTTGACGCTGGACGCGCCGTAATAATCGCGGACGCCCAGATCCATGCCGTCGCCGTTGAGGGTGCCTTCGACGTGCCAGACCGCAGCGGGCCCGGGGCTGCGCGCAAGCCGGCGGACGGCGGGGACGGATAGGCTGACGAACCAGTAAGGGCGGCTCTTCTCAAGCCGCTCGATGAAGGCCCTTTTGTCGTCCGTGACCACGACGAGCGCATTGGGCGTGCATTTCGCGCCGGCGACGGGGATGCCCACGGTTCGGGCGACAAGGCGCATCCGCGCCTTGACCTCCCGCTGTTGCTGGTCGACGATCCCGAGCGCCGCCGGGCAGACGCCCTGCACTTCGAAGCGGCCGATCTGATCCAGGCCACGCGCGTCCTGAAGCGTGTCGGCGAAAGCGCGGATGCGCTGTTCCATGTCCTTGCGGCCGGTAACGACGATCGGCGACGATTGGTCGTCGGGGACGTCCTGGGCGATCGCGGCGGCGGTCGCGCAAAGCGCGGATAGGCCGAGGCAGGCGCGGTAAAGGGTGCGCATCACGAACTCCGAAGCTTGGCCGAGCTTTGTCTTTTTACGCCTAAGTCGGCTCGCCGCCTGCTCTAAGAGCCTCAATGACCGCTCGCAGGCCGGCCGAGATGTATTTCCGCGTGGGATAATAAAGATAGAGCCAGTCTTCGGGTACGACCCATTCTTCCAGACACGCGATGAGCCTACCAGCCTCGATGTAAGGGCGCGCACGGTCTTCCCACACATACGCCAATGCGATGCCTGCCAGCGCGGCTTCGATCATCAGTTCGTGATCGTGAAGCGCGAGTGGACCGGTGGGCTCGAGCTCGATCTCCTGTCCTCCACGGTTGAAGAACCAAGGATAGCGCACGCTGTTGGGATACATGTTCTGGATGCAGACGTGGTCTGCCAAGTCGGCGGGCTGCGTCGGCATCTTCCGCCGTTCAAAATATCCTGGCGAGCCGACCACGATGAGCCGCAGGCGGGGATTGATCCTTACCGCTGTCATGCCGTCCCGAAGGCTCTCGCCAAGGCGAATGCCGGCGTCAAAGCCTTCCTGAACGATGTCGACCAGGCGATCCGTGGCGACGATCTCGATTTCGAGGTTCGGGTTGGCAATCAGTAGCGGGCCGAGGATTGGCCCAAGAACAAAGGGTGCAATCGAATTCGGCGCGTTGAGCCGGACCTTTCCGAATGGCGTCTCCCGATATTGGTTGAGCGCGTCCAGTGCAGAGCCGATCTCTCCAAAGGCCGGTGAGAGTTGGGAAAGCAAGCGCGCGCCGGCGTCCGTAAGGGAAACGCTTCGAGTGGTGCGGTTGAGCAGGCGGAGGCCAATGCGGGCCTCGAGGTTAGTGACGGCGTGACTGATGGCGGAGGCGGTCACACCGCGCTCCTCGCCCGCCTTGCGGAAGCTGCGATGCCTCGCAACGGCGTCGAAGGCGGCAAGTTCAGCCAGATCTGTCGCACGCATTACTGAATCTCGTTCAGTATTGATGAGAAAACATGCCGTCTAATCGCGCAAATCGATCCGGGGCACAACGTCGCCGCACAAGCGGAGATCGACAATGCGCCTTCTCTCGAAACTCACTGGCGTTGCGGCGGCCATCGGTATTTGTGGTGCTGCCAACGCAGCCACGCCCGCCCAAAATAAAGCAGTCGTTGCCAGGAGCTTCGATGCCTGGGCAGCCGGCACTGGGAGTCCATTCGACCTACTGGCCGACGATGCGGTTTGGACCATCGAAGGCAATTCGATCGAGGCCGGCACCTACGCCAGCAAACAGAACTTCATCGACAACGTCATCCAGCCCTTCAACGCCCGGATGTCGGTCGGCCTAAAGCCGACCGTGCGCAGCATCACCGCCGAGGAAGATCGGGTGGTGATCCTGTTCGACGCCCGCGCCACAGCCCGCGACGGCAAGCCATACGTCAACAGCTACGCCTGGTTCTTCCAGATGAAGGAGGGCCGGGTGCGCCGTGTGAACGCCTTCTTCGATGCGGTCGCCTTCAACGAACTCTGGGCCCGCGTCGCGTCCGCCCACTGAGCACCCGAAGCCGAGGAAAGGAGCACAAACATGCCCGACTTCATTCCACCCGCCCACAACAGCAACTCACCGTTCGCAGATATGCGCGGCCACCATGTCGCGGTGCGCACGCCGGACCTGGAGATAGCGAAGCGCTGGTATGTCGAGACGCTCGATTTCCGCGTCGTTGCCGAGTGGACTTATGCGGACGAACAACTCGCCTACCTGGCGCCGCCAACGGACGACCATTTCTATGTTGAAGTGCTGGGCGGGGGTGACCCGGGGCCAGAGGACGTGCGGCCTTACGGCGATCTTGGCGAAAGCCTCCGCTACGCCGGATATCACCACTTCTGCCTCAACGTGACGAGCGTCGATGCGACCGTGGCCAAGCTTCGCGAGCGCGGAGTCACCATCGTTACAGAGCCGTTCGTGCTGGAGGCGATCAGCCGCCGCCTCGCCTTCTTCTGCGATCCGTTCGGCAATTTAATTGAACTGGCCGAGGTGATCTGATCGAGTCAGCCTAATCGTGCTCGCGGCCGCCGGCTCCGATGTAGAGCTCGCGGCCGCCTTCGTTGTAGCGCTTGCTCATCTCGGCCATTCCCTGCTCCGCCTCCGCGTCTGACACCGGCGCATTCAGCAAACCCGCTTCCTGCTTCGCCGCGAAGTCCCTCACTTCCTGCGTGATCTTCATCGAGCAGAACTTGGGGCCGCACATCGAGCAGAAGTGGGCGGTCTTGGCGCCTTCGGCGGGGAGGGTCTGGTCGTGGTACTGTTCCGCCGTTTCGGGATCGAGCGAGAGGTTGAACTGGTCGCGCCAGCGGAATTCGAAGCGGGCGCGTGACAGTGCGTCGTCGTGCGCCTTTGCCGCCGGGTGGCCCTTCGCCAGGTCGGCCGCGTGGGCGGCGAGCTTGTAGGTCACGACGCCGACCTTCACGTCGTCGCGGTCGGGGAGGCCGAGGTGCTCCTTGGGCGTGACGTAGCAAAGCATCGCCGTTCCGAACCATCCGATCATCGCCGCGCCGATCGCGCTGGTGATGTGGTCGTAGCCCGGCGCAACGTCGGTGGTCAGCGGGCCAAGCGTGTAGAAGGGCGCCTCGCCGCAGCTTTCCAGCTGCTTGTCCATATTCTCCTTGATCTTGTGCATCGGCACGTGGCCGGGGCCCTCGATCATCACCTGGCAATCGTGCTCCCAGGCCATCTTGGTCAGCTCGCCCAATGTGTAGAGCTCCGCGAACTGCGCTTCGTCATTGGCGTCGGCGATGCTTCCGGGGCGAAGGCCGTCGCCCAGCGAGAAGGCGATGTCGTAGGCCTTCATGATCTCGCAGATCTCGTCGAAGCGTTCGTAGAGGAAGCTCTCGCGGTGGTGGGCGAGGCACCATTTGGCCATGATCGATCCGCCGCGGCTGACGATGCCGGTGACGCGCTTGGCGGTCAGGGGCACGTAGGGCAGGCGGACGCCGGCGTGGATGGTGAAATAGTCGACGCCCTGCTCGGCCTGCTCGACGAGCGTGTCGCGGAAGATGTCCCAAGTCAGGTCCTCGGCGATGCCGCCGACTTTCTCCAGCGCCTGATAGATGGGGACGGTGCCGATCGGCACGGGCGAGTTGCGGATGATCCATTCGCGCGTGTCGTGGATGTTGCGGCCGGTCGACAGGTCCATGACCGTGTCGGCGCCCCAGCGGATCGCCCACACCATCTTGTCGACCTCGGACGCGACGTCGGAGGCGACGGCGCTGTTGCCGATATTGGCGTTGATCTTGACCAGGAAGTTGCGGCCGATCGCCATCGGCTCGCTTTCAGGGTGGTTGATGTTGTTGGGAATGATGGCGCGGCCGCGGGCAATCTCGTCACGGACGAACTCTGGGGTGACGAAGTCGGGGATTGCGGCGCCGAAGCTTTCGCCGTCTCTGGCCTGGCCGTCGCGGCGTTCGGCCAGCGCCTGTTCGCGGCCGAGGTTCTCGCGGGTGGCGACATATTCCATTTCCGGAGTGACGATGCCGCGCCGGGCGTAGTGCATC
>JAEVYW010000136.1 GCA_023392555.1 Pseudomonadota bacterium
AGCACCGGCAGAAGAGCCTCGAAGGCCTGGCGCGCCGCGGGCGAGCGCAGCGCCTTCACCTTGCCCGAGCGCCAGCCCTCGACCCTGAGCCGCGCCGCGCCGGGATCGGCGAACCCGGCCGCAGCGAGGCGGTCGTCCAGGCCCTCGCCTTCCGGAAGCAGATCGCCTTCCTCGGCGGCGAGGGAATCATAGACCTTGCCGACCTCGGTGATCGCCGGCGCGATCTGATCGAGCAGGGCAGGCCCGTCGGCGAGACCATGAAGGCGAGCGACGTTGTCGAGCTCCTCGGCGCTCTTTGGAAGCTGGTGGGTCTGCTTGTCCTCGACCATCTGGAGGCGATGCTCGATCGTGCGGAGCAGCCGATAATGATCCGCCAGCCGAGCCGCCATGTCGGCGGGCATCCGACCCGCCTCGGCGAGCACCGCGAGCGCATCGAGGGTCGCCGGCGCACGAAGCCCGGGATCGCGCCCGCCGTGGACCAGTTGGTGGATCTGGGCGAAGAACTCGATCTCGCGGATGCCGCCCCGCCCGCGCTTGAGGTCGTAGCCGGGGCCGAACGCCTGGCCTTGCGCATAATGGTCGCGGATCCGCCGGGTGATCGCCTGGATCTCGCCGATCGCGCCGAAATCGAGGCTCCGCCGCCAGACGAACGGGTGGATCGAGTCGAGGAAGTAGCGGCCGACCTCGGGATCGCCCGCGACGAAGCGGGCTCGGATGAAAGCGGCCCGCTCCCAGGGCAAGGCGCTCGACTCGTAATAGCCGATCGCGGCTTCGACCGGCAGAGCGATGGGCGTCACTTCGGACGAAGGGCGCAACCGAAGATCGACCCGAAAGGCGTAGCCATCCTCGGTGCGCTTCTGGAGCAGCTCGGTGACCCGGCGGCCGATCCGGACCGCGGCCTCCCCGGGATCCTCGCGCGGCCTAGTCGGCAGAAGCTTCGGATCGAACAGGAAGAGGAGATCGACGTCCGACGAATAATTGAGCTCGCGGCTGCCGAGCTTGCCGAGCGCGATCACGGCGAAGCCCGCCGGCGGATCGTCCGGCGTCCGCTCGGCAAGCGCGGTCCGGACCGCCGTCTCCACGCTGTCGTCGGCAAGATCCGACAGAGCGTGGACGACATGCTCCAGGCTCAGCAGCCCCGCAAGGTCGCCCACGCCGAGGGCGAGGGCCAGCCCGCTGCGCACCCGGCGAAGGCGCACCGCGGGGTCTGCGGCCTTATCCGCATAGGCGGCGGCTATCGCCCGCTCCACGGATCCGCCCGCGAGCGCGGACGCGACGTCGGGACGCGTGTCGAGCTGCTGGCGAAGGAACGGCGAATGGTCGCGCGCCCGGCTCAGCGCCGCGGCGAGAGCCGTGCTAACCTTCTGTTGAGATTGTGTCTCATCCATACAACAGGCGCAGGTCCGATCCGTTCGCGCGGCGCAACGTTTGCAACCCCGTCCCGGAACATACGTTAAACGGGGCGTGGATACTTTGAACCCGAAACGAGATGCGATGAGCAATGCCCCGTCAAGGCGCTTCGTGAAGGTCGCCCCGCCGACCGTTCATGCCGGCGTTGGCGATGCTTTGCGCCAGGCTTTCCAGATGGACGGCGAGGTGCGGTCGCTCAAGGCGTTCGAGGATCTGCTCGCCCGCATCGGCTGAGCCGCGATTCACGCTCCGTCCGGATCCCGGTCCTTCGAGAGATCGTCGACCTCCGCCATGATCGATTGCAGCGCGCTGCGATTTGGATCGGTCTCGTGCTCCCGGCGCGAGGGCAGCTTGCCCTCGGCGAGAAGGTTCTCGAGCGCGACCCGACCGCGGGCGACGCGGCTCTTGATCGTGCCGACGGCGCAGCCGCAAATCTCGGCCGCCTCTTCGTAGGCGAAGCCTCCCGCGCCGACGAGGATCAGCGCCTCGCGCTGCGGCTGCGGTAGGTGGAGGAGCGCCCGCTGCAGGTCCGACAACTCGACATGGCGATCCTGGCTCGCGGGTGCCGCGAGCAGCTTGGAGGCCGTCAACTCGTCCCATTCGCCCTTGAAGCGCGCGCGGCGCATCTGGCTGAGGAAGAGGTTGCGGAGGATGATGAAGGTCCAGGCGCGCATGTTGGTGCCGGCCTGGAAGCGCTTGCGCGCGGCCCAAGCCTTCAGCAGCGTTTCCTGGACCAGATCGTCGGCTGTATCACGATTGCCCGAGAGCGACCGACCGAACGCGCGCAAATGCGGGATGACTAGCCCGAGCTGCTCGCGAAATTCCTCGTCGGACAGGGCGGCGTGCGGCGCGACCTCCTCGTCTTCGTGGTGCTGGGCGCGGCGGGCGGTGGCTTCGGCCATGCAGTACCTTAGGGCGAAAATCGATGCTTTGGGGCGGGCGCCCCGGCGGTGGGGCTCAGACGAGCAGGATGACGATATACGAAAGGATCACGAGGGCGAGCGCAATCGCAAGGATGTAGCGCACCACGCCGGCCTTCGACCCGGCGCGAGCCTCCGTCGCCGTCCGGTGGACTTCATTGTCGGCCATTTTCATTTCGCCCCTGCTACGGTCACGGCCATGACAACGCCGCGACTCGTAGCAAGTTCCGAGGCTTGATGTGCGTCAGGCCGGAACGGTCGCCCGATCGAAGAACAGGGCCTGAGCGATGGCGGCCTTCACGGTCGAACGCTGGAACGGTTTGGTGATCAGAAATGTCGGCTCCGGACGCTCGCCGGTGAGCAGCCGCTCCGGGAACGCGGTGATGAAGATCACCGGCACCGAGAACTCGGTCAGGATATCCTTCACCGCATCGATGCCCGAGCTGTCGTCGGCGAGCTGGATGTCGGCGAGCACGAG
>JAEVYW010000210.1 GCA_023392555.1 Pseudomonadota bacterium
TCCGCTTCGATCCTGGACCGGTAATAGTCTTCTGAGTTCAGCTGTTTCATCTGTGCCCCCGTGCGCCCCCAAGCGACATAGCGATTACAACCACTTATGAGCCGCGCTTCAGCCGTGAGGAATCACATAGGCTAGGAATAAGCACATTTATCGTGCGGAATTTGACGCGTCGTCCGAGATGACGTTGGGACTGAGCGGCAGCGTCATCGTGAAGTGCAGTCCCCTGTCTTCGAAGGCGATCTCCGTAGTTGCGCCGAGGTCATAGGGCAGGGATCGCAGCAGCAGCTCGTGTCCGAAGCCCTCCCGTGTCATCGCGGGTGCGGCCTCAAGGCCGGACTCCCGCCAATCGAATGCGAGAACGTCCGCGCCCGCCTCGTCCTTCGTATAACGCCAATTGACCCGGATCCGCCCGTCCGGGACCGTGAGGGCACCATATTTCACGGCGTTCGTCGCAAGCTCGTGGATGGCAAGGCTTATCGATTCAGCTGCTCGGGCGGTCAAGCAGACGTTCGGGCCTTCGACCCGCAGATGCTCCCCCTGGCGCGTCGCCAGCGCCAGAAGCTCATCCTCGACGAGGCTCTCCAGCCCCATGCCGCCGGTCGCACTTCGAGTTACCACCGCCTGCACTCGCGAGAATGCATTCAAGCGCCCCTCGAAGTGCGACATGAAGTCGGCGCTGCCATCGGTCAGTTCTGCAGTTCGCCGGGCGATCGAACGGACAACCGCGAGCGTATTGCGCACCCGATGCTGAAGTTCGCCGAGCAGGACCTGCGCATGGCGTTCGCTCGCCTTGAGGGCTTCGGCCGCTAGCTTGCTTTCAGTGATGTCGAGATGGGCGCCGACGATTCGCCTGGGCTTCCCGTCCCCGTCGCGTTCGATATCGGCTCGCGCGTGGATCCAGCGCATCTCGCCGTCGGAGGGACGGATGATGCGATACTGGTTTTCATAATTGTTCGAGCCGCTTTCGAGGGCTTCGAACATGGCGCGTTCGGCCTTCTCGCGGTCGTCCGGGTGCACTCTCGCCAGCCAGTCGTCGTGGCTCTCTTCGGCATGCTCGGGTGAGAGGCCGTGGAGCCGAAGGTATTCGGGGGAGCGCCGGCTGGTCAGGCCGCCCGCCACGTGGATGTCCATTCCACCGACGCCGCCAATACGCTGCACTCGGGACAGGTCGGCCTCACGTTCCCGCAGCCGCTCTTCGCTTTCGCGAAGAGCCTGTTCGCTTTGCTTGCGTTCGGTGATGTTGGTGAACAGCACCGCGACCCGGTTCTTCTCCCGGTCCAGGGTGAAGATATTGAGGTCGAAGGTCAGGCCCAGCGTCGGCTCGCTCTCCTCCACACGCAGGGGCTGCCCAGTGTCCAACGCCCGTCCGTACAACTCCGTCCAGCGCGGGTTTGGCGTGCCGAGTAGCTCCGTCGCGGTCTTTCCGACGGGCGGCGGCATGTTCGTATGCTCGAGAAAGGCCGGATTGACCTCGACGAAGCGAAAATCGCACCAGTTGCCGGCGCCGTCCTTTAAGACATCCACGACAGCGTAGGCTTCATCCATCGTTTCAAACAGTTTGCGGTAACGCTCTTCGCTCTCGCGCAGCTTCTCTTCAGCGCGCTTGCGCTCGGAAATGTCGCGCCAGAACACCGCCAGCCCGTCGGGAACGGGGTAAGCGCGCATTTCCAGCCACGAGGCACGGCCTTCCTCCCAGCCGTAAAGGTGCTCCAGCGCCGCCTTTTTCTGAGTGATGATCCGAAGGTCCGGGTCCATTAGACCAAAGGCTTCGTCCATCCCCTCCAACACATTGCGCAGCCGCTCCTCGCTGGCGCGCAAGGCAAACTCGGCGTCCTTACGGTCGGTGATGTCTTGGAAGACGCTCGCTACGCGCCGGCTCTCTGCCGGTCCAACTCTGGCAAGCCGGAAGTCGAACCAGCGGCCGTGGGGCTTAGCGAAATGTTCGGCCCGAAGAGGCTCGCCAGTCAGCGCGACCCGGCCGTAGCTCTCATACCAAAACTGCTCATAATCGGGGTCGATCTCGCGCATCCGCTGCCCGGTAAAGTCGCGTCCTGCGATGCGCACCGCCGCCGGATTTGCATCCAAGAAGAGGATGTCGACGGCCTCCTTTCTCTCGTTGAAGAGCACCTCGCTCAGCAAATAACCCTCGTCGATCGACTCGAAGAGGTTTCGATATCGATCCTCGCTTTCCTGAAGCGCGGCCTGAGTCGCCGTCATGTCAGCGACTTCTCCCTCGGCGTTGACGCGCCGGGTGACGTCCAACCACGACATGAAATGGTTGAGCGTATGGCCGTGATCGTCCTTGAACGCGCTGATCAACACGGTCGCGACGAAGCGTGAGCCATTTTTGCGGTACTGGACCGTTTCGATGATGTCGTCCTGGCCGCTGCCCAGCGCTTCTGCGAAACGCGCGCTGTCCTTCGTATCGGTCCCGGGTCCGTTCATGAAGTGCGGCTGCTGGCCGAGCACTTCGTCCAATCGGTAGCCAGACAGCTTCAGGAACGCTTCGTTGGCGAAAACGATCGGGTTGCCGGCCAAGTTCGGATCGGTGAGCGCCATCGGCATCCGCGTGGCGCGGACAGCCTCGACGAATATTCCGCCGCGCTGACGTAGCTCCTCGATCGCCGCTTCAGCCCGCGACTGGCCGCTCGTGCCGGGCTTGTCCTTCTCGAACTCGTTCGGAGACAAGCCGTCAGTTGTTGGCGTCGAGGGATCGTCCTTCATGGTCTAGATGCAGATAGTTGGGATTGAACATCGCAACTTCCGTTAGTCGCTTCAGGTTCGGGATTTCGAGCTGCTTGCGTTCAAGGACGATCAGTTCGTCGCGGCGCAGTTCCTGAAGCGTTCGGTTGACGTGCACCGGGGTCAGTCCTGTCGCGTCGGCAATATCGACCTGAGTCAACGGGAAGTCGCAACTGCCGTTCCGGGTCAGCCCAACTACTCGCAATCGCAGGTAGAGCTCGACGAACAAATGCGCGATCCGCTCGTAGGCGGTGCGCTGGCCGAGGTTGAGCGTCCATTCGCGCTGGATCGCGTGCTGAACGAGCGATTCCCACCATAGGCCCTGCGTAATCCGCGGGTGATTGGTGGTGAGCCTGTTCATGTCCTCGGGACTGATGTCAGACACAGCCAGCCGCGTGATGGCGCCGATGCTGTGATCCATCTGCTTGAGGATATAAACGTTGAGGTCGCAGAAATCGCCCGGGACGAAGAACGCAACCACCTGCCGCCGACCGTCCGGCAGGGTCTTGTACCGGCACGCCCAGCCGTCGACCATCAGGTGGACGTACTTCGGCTCCTCGCCCTCACGGATGAGGTCGCGGCGCGGCGCGATGACGCGGGAAACCTTGCTGAGTTTTGCCAGTGCAGCCTTGTCGTCAGGAGACAGGCGCGTGAAGGCTTCGAGGCGTGAGAGCAGTGCAGGAACCAATATGAAGTGGCCTTGGATTTCAGCAGCCTAGAGCGCCGATTCCGCCGCTTCCTTCAACCATGTTAAGGTCGCGGCGCTCGGTTGTTGCAAGAATGGCCCACTTACAGGGGCGCGCACGCCATGGTCACCGAAGAACGCACGAAATCACTGTTCGGCACTAGGGTCCTGGTGATCGAAGACGAATACTACCTTGCAGCCGATTTGTCGCGCGCCCTTGCCGATGCGGGAGCGGAGGTCATCGGCCCGGTCGGCACGCTCGCCGAGGCTCAGGCGACTGTAGAAGCGGGCGGGTTCGACTGCGCCGTGGTGGACATGAACCTTCGCGGAAGCATCGCCCATGCCGTTGCCGACCAGCTCGGTGCGCGCCGCGTGCCGTTCGTCATCGTCACCGGATACGACCGCGCATCGCTGCCCGACTCGCTGCGAGACGTGCCCCACGTCGAGAAGCCGTTCGCCCCGCGCGAAGTCGTCGATCGCATCTTCAGGATGCGTGCTGCCCTCGGCTAGAGCGCGCATTAACCACCCTGAACGCCAGCAAACGGCGCATTCAGCCATGGTCTATCGGTCATTCCCTATGCAGCCTGAGAGCTTGCCGCGCGTTGCGCTCTGCAAGTGGGGAATGAAGGAGAGTGGCCATGAAGGCTCTTAGGTATCTTCTCGCGGGTGGCGTCGGTATTGCCGCTGTTGCGAGTGCGGCCCCCGCGGCCGCCCAATATTACCCGGGTTACGGCTACGGCTATCAGCAGCCCTATTACGGCAGCGGACAAGGCGTGGTCGGCCAGGTGCTCGGCCAGATCCTCGGCTACGGTCGCTATCCGTACGGCAACTACGGTTACAGCCAGTACGGCAACCAGAGCATGGCGATCAATCAGTGCGCCGCGGTCGAGCAGCGTCTCGGCGGCTACAACGGCTACTACGGCTACAACAATGTACCGTACGGCGGGCGTTACGGCATGGCCGGCGGTGGCCGGGTGCAGGGCGTGACTCGCGTTGCTCAGAAGTCGTACGGCCTCAAGGTCTACGGCGTCGCCAGCTCGGGCTACAACGGCTACCAAGGCTACGGTAACCGCGGTTACGGCAGCTACGGCTACGGCGCCGGCGCCGATCTCAGCTGGAACTGCGAAGTCCGCTACGACGGGCGCATTCGCGACATCGACATCAATCGTCGCACGGC
>JAEVYW010000235.1 GCA_023392555.1 Pseudomonadota bacterium
CGCGACCGGGTGGTCATTGCCACCAAGGTCGGCATGATGGCGGGCCTTTCGCCAGACACGATCCAGGCCGCCTGCGAGGGGTCGCTGCAGCGGCTGGGGATCGAGACAATCGATTTGTATTATCAGCACAAGGACGACGAGAGCGTGCCTCTTGGTGACAGCCTCGGCGCTTTCGAGCACCTGGTTGAAGCTGGGAAGATCCGCGCCGTCGGGCTGTCGAACTTCTCCGCCGAACGCGTGGATGAGGCGATGACGGTTGCGATCGCGAACGGCCTGACCAAGCCTTCCGCGCTGCAACCCTGGTACAATATGGTCGAGCGGGAGAAGTTCGAGGGCCCGCTCCGCGACGCGGCCCTTCGCCATGGCCTCGCGGTCTTTCCCTATTACAGTCTCGCCAACGGCTTTCTGACCGGCAAGTACCGGAGCCGCGAAGACCTGGACAAGAGCCCGCGGGGCTTGCGCAACGTCGCTTATCTGGAAGGCCGCGGGATGCAGGTCCTGGAAGCGCTGGACGAGGTCGCGGCCGAGACCGGGGCAGCGCTTGCGACGGTCGCACTTGCGTGGCTGAAGGATCAGCCGGCAGTCACCGCGCCAATTGTCAGCGCAACAAGCCGCGGCCAGCTCGATCAGCTGACCGCGGCTCTGTCGCTCGATCTCACTCCGGATCAGATTGAACGGCTCGACCGCGCCAGCGCAGCCCAGCCTGTCGAATCCTAGTTTCCGCCGGCTAGACCCGGAACGAGCGACGCACCCTCCGGCACCTTCGCCGAAGACGCGGCGATGGTGTTGCCGATCGGCTCCGCACGGCCACCCAGGCAACCCTGCAGGAAGTTCTCCGAAACGGCGCTGAACGCGATGCTGTTTGCCGGACGGGCAAAGCCATGCCCCTCGTCCGGGAATACGACGTAGGTCACCGGGATGTTCTTGGCCTTCATCGCGGCCACGATCTGCTCGCTCTCGCGAACGTTGACGCGCGGATCGTTTGCGCCCTGCCCGATCAGCAGCGGCTTCTTGATCCGGTCGGCCAGGAACAAGGGCGAGCGCTCGTCGAGCAGCTTGCGGCCCGCCTCGGTCGTCGGGTCGCCCATGCGCTTGTAGAACTGCATCTTTATCGCTTCCCAATAGGGCGGGATCGTCTTGAGCAAGGTCTGCAGGTTCGACGGGCCGACAATGTCGACGCCGCATGCGAACTTGTCCGGAGTCATGGTCAGGCCCGCGAGCGTCGCGTAGCCGCCATAGCTCCCGCCCATGATCGCGACCTTGTCGGGACGAGTGATGCCGCGCTTCACCGCCCAGTCGACGGCGTCGAGCAAATCGTCATGCATCTTGCGGCCCCACTGGAGGTCGCCGGCGCTGATGAAGTCCTTGCCGAAGCCGGTTGAGGCGCGGAAATTCGTCGACAGCACCGCATAGCCGCGGTTGGCGAGCCACTGGTGCTGGCCGTTGAAGCCGTAGCTGTCCCGGCCCCACGGTCCGCCGTGGACCAGCAGCACGAGGGGCACCGCTGCGGACGGCTTTCCGTCGCCGTCGGGGTCGCTTCCGGGAGGCAGCGACAGATAGGACACCAACGTCTTTCCGTCACGGGATCTGATTTCGACCGGATGCTGCTCGACAAGAGGCGCGCCGCTGAGCGCAGGCCGTGTGTCGAACAGCTTGGTTAGGGTCTTCGCCTTGCGGTCGTAAAGCCAGTGAACCGCTGGCTGAGATGCGCTTGCGGAAGTGACCGTCCATTTGTCGTCCGCACGGGTGCGTGACGTGACGTCGAAATCGCCCTTCAGCTTGCTCTTGAGGAAGGCGAGGTCTTCACGGACCGCGGACCCCACCGGAGTCCATTGGTTGCGCAAATAATCGACCGCATAGGCCTCGATCTCGCCCGTGCGCGGATTGGCCATGGCGTCGCCGATGTCGGCACGGCGGTCCTGCGCAATGATTCTCTTTTTCCCCGTCGCGACGTCCTGCGCGACAAGCGCTGCGGTGTTCCGGCCGCGGCTGTCGATCCAGTAGAGCGTCTTGCCGTCGACGGTGAAACCCGCGGGCTGCGTCGTCAGGCTGTCCTCCAGGCCGATCTGTTCGGCCGGCGCGGCTTCGGCCTTGTTTTCGACGATGCGATAATAATCGCTGCCACCGTCCTTGCGCGCCTTCAGCGCTCCGCGAAGGACGAGGTTCTCGTCAGCGAGGAAGCTCGAGAACTCGCCCGTGTTGGTCAGAACTGGCGTCAACTTTCCGCTCGCAAGGTCGACGCTGTAGACGTCGTGCCACTTCGGATCGCGGTTGTTGATGCCGATGAGGATCCGATCCCGAACGGTCGTCGACACGCCGACGATCTGCACGCGCGTTTTCTCAAACGGGGTCAGCTTGCGCTCTGCGCCCGACGCGGTGTCCACCGCGTAGAGCTGGAAGTTCTCGTCGCCGCCCTTGTCGTTGATGTAGAGGATCTGGCGGCTGTCGGACGCCCAGAAGAACTGGCGGATCGGGCGCATTTTTTCTGCCGTCAGCGCACGGGCCTTCGAGGGATCGGATGCCGGCGCGACCCAGACGTTCATGACGCCGTCGCGGGGCGCGATCCATGCCAGCTGTGTGCCGTCGGGCGAGATGCGCGCAGCGGCCTTCTCAGGATTTCCGAACAGCGCCTCGCGCGGGATCAAAGGAACGTTGGACAAAGGTTGAGCGACTGCGGCGGTGGTCGCGAGCAGTGCTGCTGCACCGAGGACGGACAAAGTGCGGTTCATGCGTATTCCCCCTTCAAAGCGAGTCGCTGGATAGCGTATTGCTGGGGTAATACACAAGGCAAAACATGGCACAGGCTCAACGCCTTGACGCTGGGCTCAGCCTTTCGCGAAGAGGTCCAGCGACAGCACGGTAAGAGCTTCGGTCGCAGTCGAGATCACTGCGTCTGCATCCGGCGCCCAGAAGGGCGAATGGAGCGAGGGCAGCTTGTGATGGTCGCCTCCCGCGGCGTCCCACTGATCGCGAGGGGTGCCACCGACCCAGAAGATCAGGCTTTCGATCTCGGGATCGGCCAGGCGGAAGCGACCAAAGTCTTCGCCCGCCATCACTGCAGGCGTGCTAACGACGCGATCGGCACCGAAATGCTGTGTGAAGACAGACAAAGCGTGTGCCGCCAACGCCTCCGTGTTGAAGGTCGCCGGAGTGTATTCGTTCTCGCGGATGGTGACGTCCGACATGCGGTCGTCGGGGACGCCGGCTGCGATCGACTCTCCGCGCACGATCCGCTTGATGCCACGCAGAAGCCGCTGGCGAACCTCCGGCTTGTAGCTGCGGACGGTCAGCTGAAGCTTGGCCTCGTCCGGGATGATGTTGTGCTTGGCCCCGCCCTGAAAGCTGCCGACGGTCACGACTGCGGGATCCTGCGGATCGATCTCCCTGCTGACGAGGGTCTGCAACGTCGTCACGATGCGCGAACCGAGGACGATCGCGTCCCGGGTCGTGTGCGGATAAGCCCCGTGTCCCCCGACGCCCTGGACGTTGATGTCGACGCTATCGACGTTGGCCAGCGCAAAACCGGAGGTCACGCCGATCACGCCCGCCGGAAGCATCGCCGCATCGTGGAACGCCACCGCATACTTCGGCTCCGGAAAGCGCGTGAACAACCCATCCTCAAGCATCGCCCGAGCGCCCTCGCCGGTCTCCTCGCCCGGCTGCAGCACCATGACCAGCGTTCCGGACCATTGGTCCTTCATCGCCGACAGCCGCCGAGCAGCGCCGATGAAGCCGGCCATGTGCGTATCGTGGCCGCAGGCATGCATCACGCCGGTCTCGACGCCCGAACGGGCCTTCGTCTGGACCTTCGAAGCGTAGGGCAAATCGGTCTGCTCGATGACGGGAAGACCGTCCATGTCCGCGCGCAGCATCAGCACCGGACCCGGCCCGTTCTGCATCACCGACACAACGCCGGTCTCACCGACGCCTTCGGTGACCTCGAAGCCAAGCTCCCGCATCATCGGCGCAAGGAGGCCCGGAGTGCGGACCTCCTGCATGCTCAGTTCGGGGTTGGCGTGGAGGTCGCGATACAGCGCGATCAGGTCCGGCATATCGCCGCGAATGTCTTCCGCGAGGGTTCCGGCGTCGAAGGGCATCAGCCTGCCGGGACCAATTCCATGACGTCAACGACGGACTCGAACGCTGGCCGCGGCATGATCATGCGCCAGCGGTTCGGACCGATGCGCTCGATGTAGCCGGCCACGTCCCGCTCGCGGTCGCGCCCGTACTGCATCGCGCTTTGCTCGTCGCCGAGGGCGAGAGTGCCGAGGAAGACCTGCCGCAGCGGGTCGTTCGGGAAGATCGTGCCGACCTGACGCTGCGAACCGTTGATCTTCGCGAAGGATTGCAGGCTACCCGACGGAGCGATCCGGCAGGTGAAATACGGGTAGGCGATATAGTTGAGCAGGCCCGGCGAGCGCGCGCCCAGCTTGATGACGCGGCAGCGGTAGGTGCCGGTGGGGATCGTCCCGCCGGTTTGCGCAGCGTCCGGCTCCAGCAGCGCGCCCTCTCGGGCAATTTCCGCCGCGCTTCCTGACGCCCGAGCGGCTCGCAGCCCCTCGTTGAACGCCGTCCTCCAGTCGCGGAGGCGGTTCCGGTCGGCTTCGGTCGCAACCGAACGCCACGCTAAAGTGCGCTGCGGAACGACGACCGAAGGCGGAGCGACCGTGGAGCAGGCTGACAGGCCAAGCAGGCAGGCCGCGGCGAATGTGGATCGCATGGTGCGGAGCCTAGGCAGCCGTCCAGCCGCCGTCCATGCTGATGTTGGCGCCGGTGATCGACGCCGCCTCGTCGCGGCTCAGGAATAAGGCGAGCGCGCCGACCTCTTCCGGAGTGACGAAGCGTTTGGTCGGCTGCGCTGCGAGGAGCACATCGTTCATCACCTGCTCCCGGGTCAGGTTGCGCGCCTTCATCGTGTCGGGGATCTGGTTCTCGACCAGAGGAGTCCAGACGTATCCGGGCGAAATGCAGTTGGCCGTGATGCCGTCGCGGGCGGTTTCCAGCGCTACCGTCTTGGTGAAGCCGGCGACGCCATGCTTGGCGGCGACATAGGCCGACTTGTTCGGGCTCGCGACGAGGCTGTGAGCGCTGGCGGTGTTGATGATGCGGCCCCAGCCCTTCGCCTTCATCCCCGGAACGGCAAGGCGCGTGGTGTGGAACACGGCGGTCAGGTTGATCGCGAGGATCGCCTCCCACTTTTCCGTCGGGAAGCTCTCGACCGGCGAGACGTGCTGGATCCCGGCATTGTTGACGAGGATGTCCGGGCCGCCCAGCTCATCGGCGCAGCGGTGGACCATGCGTTCGATCTCGTCCGCCTTCGACATGTCGGCCCCGTCGTGAAGCGCGCCGAGCTCGGACTTCAACTTCTCGATCTCTCCCGCATCGCCGAAGCCGTTGAGCATGACCTTCGCGCCCTCGGCCGCAAGCGCCCGGGCGATGGCGAGGCCGATCCCCGACGTTGAACCGGTAACCAGCGCGACCTTGCCTTCGAGCACCATGCGAGTCTCCTTGATTGGACGCCGCTAGTCGCCGCCCCGGAATCGATTTGCAACCGCAACGGCTATCCGCGCATTTGGCGTTGCGAGGGAGAAACGAATGGTCCGGCTAGGCGGCGAAGGCCCAAGTTCTAATTTCGAAGACCGCACCGGCGAAGGCGGTGGTGGTTTCGGCCTTGGCGGCGGTGGCGGCAACATGCTCGGCTGCCTGCTTCCCTTCGTCCTCAGCCGCTTCGGCATTGTGGGCGTCGTGATCTTGCTGCTCGGCTACTGCGCCCTGACGCAGCTTGGCGGGGGTGGCCTGGTCACCGGCGGAGGTGGCCCGACGACCAGCGCGCCATCGGGGCAGTCGCGTCTCAGCCCTGAAATGAGCGACTTCCTCTCCCGCACCCTTGGATCGACTGAGGAGACTTGGGGCGAGATCTTTCAGAAGAACGGCAAGCGCTACGCGCCGACACGAATGATCGCCTACACTGGCGGCCGCCAGACCGGCTGCGGCATGGGCCAGGCGGCGATGGGCCCGTTCTACTGCCCGAACGACAATACGGTCTATATCGACCCGACCTTCTTCAACGAGCTTTCGCAGCGCTTCGGCGCCCCGGGTGACTTCGCCATGGCCTATGTCATCGCGCATGAGGTCGGGCACCACGTCCAGAACCTCGAGGGCACGCTCGACCAGGCGCACAATGCCCAAGCCCGCTCGAGCGAGGCGCAAGGCAATGCAATCCAGGTCGGCGTCGAGCTTCAAGCCGACTGTTACGCCGGCGTTTGGGCCGCGAATGCTCGCGACGCGCAGGGCAACATCCTTGAGCCAGGCGACGTGGAGGAAGGCATGCGCGCGGCCGAAGCGATTGGCGACGACATGCTGCAGAAGCAGAGCCAGGGCGTGGTCGTTCCGGAAAGCTTCACGCACGGATCGTCGGCGCAGCGCATGGCTGCTCTTCAGACTGGGCTGAAGACCGGCAACCCGGCCTCCTGCCAGTTCAACCGCTAGACGCGGACCAGCATCTTGCCGGTGTTCTCGCCGGCAAACAGGCCGCGGAAGGCGTCGGTCATCGACTCGATGCCGTCCACGACGGTGTCCTGCGACTTGAGCTGGCCGCTTGCCATCAGCGCACCCATCTCGCGGTAGAATTCGTCCATGCGCGACTGGAAGTCGAAGACGATGAAGCCACGTAGCTGGATGCGCATGGCGATGATCCGCATGATGAAGCGGAAGGCGGCGGGCTCGGCCTTGTTGTAGCCGTCGATCATCCCGCAGATGGCGAAGCGCGCCCGCATCCGGGCCAAGGCAAAGGCCGCGTCGAGATGGTCGCCGCCGACATTGTCGAAATAGACGGCGATGCCGGCGGGCGCGGCTGCGGCGACGCCCTTCAGAATGGGCGTCCCTTTGTAATCCACGACCTGGTCGGCGCCGAGCGAGCGGACGAAGTCGCACTTTGCCTCGCCGCCGGCCGAGCCGATGACGGTCATGCCCTTCGCCTTTGCGATTTGCACAACCGCGGAGCCGACAGCGCCGGCCGCGGCTGACACGAACACGATGTCGCCAGCCTTCGCCTCGGCAACGTCGAGCAAGCCGAAGTAAGCCGTGGCGCCCGTAACGCCGAGGTTGCCGAGAAACGCCTGCGGAGGAGCGCCAAGGTCCGGCAGCTTCGTCGCGCCCCGCGCGTCAACGACCGCTTCGTCGCGCCAGCCACCCATGTGCAGGACGAGGTCGCCGGGCGCGAAGCCGTCGGCATTGGACTCGATGACCTCGCCGACCGCTCCGCCTTCCATCGGCTGGTCGAGCTGGAACGGCGGAACGTAGCTCTTCACGTCGTTCATGCGCCCGCGCATGTACGGGTCGACCGAAAGCCACTGGTTTCGCACGCGGATGGTGCCCTGCCCCATCGGCGGCAGCTCATAGTCCTTCAACGCGAAGTTCTCGTCGGCGGGAAGCCCCTGCGGGCGGCTCATTAAATGCCAGGCTCGGGCCATGCTCGTTCCTCCGGTTTGTTGCCGGCGCAATAAGCTGCCGTGCGGACACAAGAAAGGCCCGGCGGCACAAGTCCGCCGGGCCGGCCCCCGTCCCCGGTTAGGACGGGCTAGCGGTAGGTGCCCGAGAAGCTCCGGTCGAGAATGCCGGGACCCGACTGGCCCTGGTCCTCGCGTTCGAACAAGGCGCGCCCGCGGCTTTCATCACGCCAGCGGGTGCGCGCTTTTTCGGCCGACAGATCGAGGATCACGCGATTGTCCTCGATGCGGTCGATGTCGCTGCAGCTCAGCGAATGATGGACGCCGCCCGCATCCGGATCGCTCTTTGTCAGGATCAGGCGATCGCCGGCAACGCGGTCGACGGTGCCGAGATGCTCATTGTCGCTGCCAACGACTTCCATATGCTCGCGCACGCCGCGGAGCAGCTCGCGCTTCGACTGGCGACGCTCGCGCCAGCTGCCGAAGTCGCTTTCGAACTGCGTCGCACGTTCGCGGCGATAATCGTCATAGTCGCGATCGAGGCTGTCGACCTGCCGCTGGCGCCAGCCGCGGTAATGATCGTCGTCATGGTTCGATCGAGCCGTCGAGCCCGCGAAGCTGGTGCGGCGATAATCGTCCCGCTCATACGGCGACTCACGATCGGGATCGCCGGACCGCGAATAATCGCCGGCCATCGGCCGATAGTCCCGATCCGACCGCTCGTAGCGGTCGTCGTCGCGGCCGCGAGCGAAGTTGCGGTGGTCAGGCTGCGAACGGGAATATTCCTCTTGGCTAGAACCCGATCGCGAGCGGAAATCGTTCCGCTCCGAACGCCCCGACCGGTCCGAGCGGTCGTCCCGATCATCGCCAAACCAGGAGCGGAATTCGTCGCCCATCCGATCGAAGAAGCCGCGGTTGTCGCCGCGGTCCCGATCCCGTTCGCGATCATAGTTGCCGCGGAACCCGCGCTCCCGGTCGGAACCACGGAAGTCACGGTCGTCGTCGCCTCGCCAGCGTCGTTCTGAATCGTAGCGGTCGTAAGCCATACAAAGCCTCCAGGGCGGTCAATCGCACCGGCGCGCCTGCCGGCTGCTCCTGGGACAGAAAACGTCTGGATGCCGACCGCCGTTCCGGCCGTTCCGCGGCTTGCGACAAGCCGAATGAGCCGTGAGCCGGAATTGCGCCGCCGGGGTCATTGCAAGGGGGGAGAGGCGCGGCTATGTGGGCCGCCACCGAAGGCGCGGGGCTGTAGCTCAGATGGGAGAGCGCTGCAATC
>JAEVYW010000299.1 GCA_023392555.1 Pseudomonadota bacterium
GCCACAGGGTTCGCCGGCATGTGCACATGGCCGGCAAAATGTTGGCGAGACGAGCCTTCAGCATCGTTCGTCTGCACACAGCCTCGGGTTCACAGGGACTACCCGCCCACCCCGCGCATCTTGTGCCTGACGCTGCCGCGTCCACCGCACCCCGGCTCACGAACCGTGACGATTTACGCTCGCCCCTCCTGGCGAGCCGGGATGCACGATACATACGATAAATCCGAATTTCGGTAAAGCGGAATCTTTTTGGCGGGAGGGCTTGACGACTTTTTGACGAAGCGAGGTGTTTTGCCCGACGCGCGACCGCATCGGCATCCGTTGTGCGCCCGTTCGCTTGACAGAAAGACCGGCGCCATCCAATGTTATGTTATAACATAACATATCACGACCACGGCATGCCCCCGCATCGTTCTCGCCCTATCCCGTTGAAAAGGCTCTTCGATCTCCATGCAGAAACTCCCCGTCACAGTCTTGTCCGGCTTCCTCGGGGCTGGAAAGACAACTTTGCTGAACCACGTCCTGAACAACCGGCACGGCCTGAAGGTGGCGGTGATCGTCAACGACATGAGCGAGGTGAACATCGATGCGGACCTCGTCCGCGATGGCGGTGCGAACCTGTCCCGGACTGACGAGAAGCTCGTCGAGATGACGAATGGCTGCATCTGCTGCACGCTTCGCGACGATCTTCTGAGGGAGGTGCGTGATCTCGCCGAGAATGGCCGCTTCGACTATTTGCTCATCGAGTCCACGGGCATCTCGGAGCCGCTGCCGGTCGCCGCGACCTTCGATTTCCGCTCGGAGGACGGCGAAAGCCTTTCAGACGTGGCGCGCCTCGACACCATGGTCACCGTGGTCGATGCCGTGAACCTGCTGAAGGATTATTCGTCGACGGAATTGCTGGGGCAGCGCGGCGAAGCGCTGGAGAATGATCAACGCACGCTGGTGGATCTCCTCGTCGAGCAGATCGAATTCGCCGACGTCATCGTTCTCAACAAGGTCGATGACGCCCCGCCCGAACAGCGCGAGGCGGCGCGAAAGATCATCCGTGCGCTCAATCCCGAAGCGGACCTGATCGAAGCCAATCACAGCCGCGTTCCGTTCGATCGCATTCTCGACACCGGCCGCTTCGACTTCGAGAAGGCGCAAGCGCATCCGCTCTGGTTCAAGGAACTCTACGGCTTTGCGGATCACGTGCCGGAGACTGAAGAATACGGCGTGACCAACTTCGTCTATCGCGCGCGCCGTCCGTTCGATCCCGCCAAGTTCGACAAGTTCATCAAGGAGTCCTGGCCCGGCGTCATTCGCGCCAAAGGACATTTCTGGCTGGCGACACGCCCGCAATGGCTTGGCGAGCTCAGCCAGGCCGGCTCGATCACACGCACCCAGGCCCTCGGCTTCTGGTGGGCGAATGTGCCCGCGGAGCGTTGGCCGGACGATCCGTTCTGGCGCAAACGGCTGCGGGCGAACTGGAACGATATCTATGGCGATCGCCGCCAGGAAATCGTCTTCATCGGCGCCGGCATGGATGAGAGTGCGCTACGCGCCAGGCTGGATGCCTGCCTCGTTCCGGGCAAGCCGGCCATGAACACCGCGGAATGGGCCAAACTCGCAGACCCCTTCCCGGTCTGGCGACGCGCGGACGAAGCCGCCTAGATCAGAGCATCCCCATGAACAACGTCGTTCGCTTCGTCTCCACATCCGAACTCGAACGCGAGCGCCTCATCCGCGAGGCGCGCGCGATCTACGACAGCATATTTCCGCCCGACAGTGCGGGCGGTGAGCCCGCCGATGGTCATCCCGAACAGACGACCACCGGCGAACATCGTCTCAATCCCAGCTCAGCGCACCGCCGTTCTGACACTCGATGACGCGGGTCTCGAAGACGTTCTTCTTCGTCACGCGCCGGGAGTTCCGTCGATGACGACGCTCCGCCCGTAAATGTCCTGGAGCCGTCCGTCGTGACTCGCAGCGAGGATTGAAGAGCGCGGCAGCCGCTCGCGCAACATGCGATGCAGGCTGCGCTCGGCCGACGCCTCCAATCCTGACGTCGCCTCATCGAACAAGATCAGCGACGGCTCGGCCAACAGCACACGCGCGAGCGACAGGCGCTGCTTCTCGCCCTCGGACAACCGCCGATCCCAGGCATCCGTGACATCGAGCGACCACGCCAGACGCCCGAGACCAACGGCGGAGAGCGCCTCGCGAATGCGGTCGTCGTTGAACTGGCCGGCGGGTGCTGGATAGCTCACTGCCCGCCGCAGCGATCCCTGCGGTATGTAGGGACGCTGCGGCAGCGTAAAGCTGGTTTCGATCGGACGGAATACCCTGCCCTTTGCATGAGGCCAGATGCCGGAGATCGCCCGCAGCAGGCTGGTCTTGCCCGCACCGGACCGGCCGATCAGCAGGGCCGCTTCCCCCGGAGCAAGTGTGAGACCGTCCAGCGCGACGATCTGCTGGCCGGCGGCGTCCCGCACCTCGATATGTTCGACGGCAAGGGCATTGTCCGCAGCGGGCGAAACGACCGTCTCGCCGGCGTTGGCCTCGCGCATCGTCTGCTCGAACTGCGAGAGCCGCTGCACGGTTGCGGCCAACTCCGCGATGTGGACATAGGAGCTGACGAAATAGGAGAAGGCCTGGTGCACCTGGTTGAAGGCCGAGCCCGCCTGCATGAAGGCACCGAGCTGCATTGGGCCACCGAAAAACAGGGGCGCGAGCAGGAAATAGGGAAAGTAGCGCGAGTAGTATCTATAGGTCTCGGCGAACAGGGACACGAACTGCTCCCACCGCATCAACCGGTACCAATTGCGCGCGATGTCGGCGAAGCGTCCGAGCAGATCGTCACGCTCGCTGGCTTCACCGCGCATCATCGCAATGGCTTCGCCATTCTCGCGGACTCTTACCAGCGCGAAGCGGAAATTCGCCTCGCGCTGCTCGCGCTCGAAATCGATCGCGATGAGGTGACGGCCGATCAGATGGGCCACAGCCGTGCCGAGCGTTGCATAAATCAGCGCCGCCCAGACCAGATAGCCGGGGATCACGTAGGACTCCCCGAATACGCGCAGCGGGATCAGGCTCGACAGCGTCCAGAGCACGGCGACGAATGAGACGACGCGGGCGATGGCGCCGATCAGGCCGACGGTGAGTGCGATCACGCCGTCGATGAACTGCCGGATATCGTCGGCGATACGCTGGTCGGGGTTGTCGACGGCGCCGCCGGCGAGCGCGGCGCGGTAGTGAACGGGACCGTCGAGCCACTCGCCGAGATACCGGGTCGTGAGCCAGCGGCGCCAGCGGATGGTCAGCCACTGGATGAGGTAGCGCTGATAGACGGTCGCCAGCACGAACAGGACGCCGATCGCGCTGAAGACGCCGAACTGGACGAGGAAGCCGTTCCAGTCCCTGTCCTGGAGCGTCTGGAAGAAGGCGTTGCGCCAATAGTTCTCGGCCACGGCGGCGCCGACCAGTGCAAGCTGCGCGCCGATTACGCAGACGAACAGGCCAATCGCGCTCCACCGCTCCTCGGACCGGAAGTAAGGCGCGGCAATGCGAACGACCTGCCCGAGCGACGTCTTCAGCGAAGCGATACGATTCACATCATGCTCCCAGCGGACGGTGGAAGGCGCGCGCCTCCTCGATCGGGCAGGCCTTGCAGAAGCGGCGGTCCGGCAGGAGGTATTGCAGGCAGCAGACGCGCCGGCGCCGTTCCGGCACACCCTCCTCCAGCTCGTAATGGACCGCGTCGAACAGCGGATTGGGCTCGCCCAGCGCATCCGTGGGCTCCGACAACAGGCGCTGGGCTTCCGACAGCCGCTCCGACGGACCGTCTACCGCCTCGATCCGGCGCAGCATCGCCTCAAAGGTGTTACCGACATTGCTCCAGAACACCCGCGCGGTGACGTCGGTCCGCTCGCACCACATGTCGATCAGGGGCGCGAAGTGATCCTCCAGCAGAGGTCGAAGCCGCAGGAATGGATCTTCGCCCCGGCTGTCGCGTGTACCGGCAATCCTGACTGCCGCGACGCGCCCGTCGTCGGCGATGATGAACTGCAGGTCGGACAGGCCGACCGCAATGGATTGGCCGAGCAGAACGTCGGCCATGAGCACCGGCGGGATGAAGGCGTTGAGATACCATTTCATCCAGATCGAGTGCACGGCACGCATGTCGTATGCGTCAAAGCGCTGCGCAAAACGATGCGCGATCATCTCGCGCATCGGCGCATCGAGGAGCCGGGCGGCCGGCACGCCCGGCCGCTGGTCGTGCGGACCGACGAGCCGGCCGCCGAACGACGCATAGTCGCCGACGGCCAGCCGATCGACGGCTTCGCAGACCTCGCCCGGCGTCACGTGCGGTGAGCCCGATGCCGACTACCAGCGCGCACGCAGCGTCCCCGTGATGTTGCGACCCCAGCCATAGTAGCAATTCAAGGCGTCGTCGCAGGCGCTGACATAGCGGGTGTCGAGGAGGTTCTTGACGTTGAGGGCGACGTCCCACTTCTTCAGCGTCGGGAAACGTTCGCCGAGATCATAGCGGGCGGTGAGATCGTAGAGCGTGAAGGACGGCACGGCGAGCGTGTTGAGCGCGTCGACAGCCTGATCGCCGATCCAGCGCACGCCGCCGCCGAGGGTGAGGCCGGCCAGTCCACCGCCGGCGAAGCGATAGGTGGTCCAGAACGAGGCCTGGTTCATGGGGATGCCGACCGGATGCTTGCCGAGGCCGCCGGGGGTGTTCGTCGCAATCACCTTGGTGTCGAGATAGGTGTAGGCCGCGCTGATGTTGAAGCCGTAGAGATGCGTGGTCTTGATTTCGAGCTCGCCACCCTGGCTCTCGACCGAGCTGGTCTGAACGGCGAAGCCGGGGTTATTCAGGTCGCGCGTCAGCACGTTATACTGTGTGATATCGAACACCGCCGCCGACATCAGGATATCGTAGCCGGGCGGCATGTATTTGATGCCGACCTCCTTCTGATCGCCGGTGACCGGGATGAAGCCACGGCCAAGGGCGTCGGTGCCCGCTGTCGGAACGAAGGTCTGCGAATAGCTGGCATAGGGCGCCACGCCGTTCTCGAAATTATAGATCAGGCCGGCATTGTAGGTCATCGCCTGGTCCGGCCCGGACGTCCACGCCGGGTTCGAGAACACGCCGGTCGCCGGATTGAGGGTCCGGGTCTTCTGGTCCTGCTGGAGCCGATCGTAGCGCGTGCCGAGCAGCACGTTGAGCCGCCCGAACTCAACGCGATCCTGCAGATAGGCGCCGAACTGGCGCTGATCCTGATAGCGCAGCGTGGTGATGGTCGGCGAGCTGACGAAGGGCTGCCCGTACACCGGCGCATAGAGATTGAGCGGGCTGGCAGTGCCCGTCCCGGTCCCCTGCACGTTGGGCACGGCCGAATAGTCGGCTCCGAACATCACATGATGTTTGAGCGGCCCCATGTTGAAGTCCGCCTTCAGCCGGTTGTCGATCTGGTACATGTCGATCTGGAACGTCTGATGCACGGATTGGCGGTTGGTCGTGGTCGTGTTCGGCGGCGCGCGGCTCTGCACCTCGTTCAGGTTGATGTCGACGTTCTGGTAGTAGAAGTTCTGCTGGAACGAGAAGACGTCGTTGAAGCGGTGCTTGAACTCGTAGCCGATCCGCGCCTGCTTCACCGAGGTGTCGTGATAGCTGGGCTCGCCCAGGAACAAGTTGCGCGAGACGAACTTTCCGGTCGGTCCCGGCACGAT
>JAEVYW010000323.1 GCA_023392555.1 Pseudomonadota bacterium
ATCGCGAACAAGGTGTCGCCGACGAAGGCGATGCGCTCGTCATCGAAGACGATCGCGATATGGCCGAGCGTGTGGCCGGGGACCTCGATGACTCGGCCGACATGACGGCCGATCCGGACTTCGCTGCCCTCGCTGAGCGAGACGTCACGTCCGGGAATATTCTCGGCCGCGGTGCCGGAGATGGTCGCTCCCGTCGCTTCCTTCACGGCCAGGTTCCCGCCGGTGTGGTCGGGATGCCAGTGCGTGTTCCAGACTTGGCCGATGGTCCAACCGCGCCGCTCGGCCTCGGCAACGACCGGCGCTGCATCGCCCGGATCGACGACCGCGCTTTCGCCGGAGTCGGCGTCGTGGACGAGCCAGATGTAATTGTCGCTGAAGGCGGGGACAGCGACGACGTCCATCACCATTCGCCCGTGTTTTGCATTGACGCCCAGGGCTCGGCCGGTGCGCGGCTCTCGCCCTTCTGAAGCAACTCGACCGAGATGTTGTCAGGCGAGCGGACGAAAGCCATGTGCCCGTCGCGCGGCGGGCGGTTGATCGTGACGCCCGAGTCCATCAGCCGCTGACAGGTCTCGTAGATGTCGTCGACCTCATAGGCGAGGTGGCCGAAGTTGCGGCCGCCGGTGTAGCCTTCCTCGCCCCAATTGTGGGTCAGTTCGACCTCGCCGGCATCGCCAGGAACGCCGAGGAAAATCAAAGTGTACTTGCCCGCTTCATTCTTCATCCGCCGGCGCTCTTCGAGGCCGATCAGGTTGAAGAAGCGGATGGTAGCGTCGGGATCCGAGACGCGGATCATCGTGTGGAGGTAGCGCATGCGCCCTTATCTAGGCGTAACCGGCGCAGGTTTCACGGGGGGTCCTGAAGCGCCGTCGGCGGGCTGGCGCGGAAGCATGCTCAGCGCTTCCTGAGCAGCCTTGCCGACCTTGCTGTTGACGTTCGCGCTCCATGCCCGTGACCAATAGTCGCGCGCCTTCTCGGTCTCGCCCGCGAACTGATAGACGTGGCCCGCCTCGAACAGAACGTCCTGGTCGCCCGGAGCGAGCGCGAGGGCGCGGTTGATGTCTTCCTTGGCCCTTGGCGCATTGCCCTCGCGGATGGCGAGCGCTGCCGAGAAATACCACAGGAACGGGTCTTCGGAGATCGTCTGCGCCGCTTCGGCAACGCGCGAGCGCGCGGTTTTCAGGTCGTTCTGCACCTCCGCGGCACGAGCGCGGTCGAGCAAGGCTTCGCCGCGCTGTTCCGCCTGGAGACCGGAGCCGACCAGCGCCTTGTCCAGCGCAACGGCCGCGCGTCCGGGCTGATTGGCTGCGATCCACATGTTCCCGGCGGCCGCGAGCATGTGGGACTTTTCGGTCGCGTTGGTCGCGACGAGAGCAGCCTGCTCGAACGCCTCGGCAGCTTCGGAAGAATTGCCTTCGGCGTTCGCAGCAACTGCGCGGCAGGAATAAGCCTCCGCGGTTGCGCCCGCAGGACAGGCGGGTTGGGCAGCGGCGAGTGCGGCGGCGAGAGCGAAAAGGATCATTGGGTCTCCAACAGGCCGGCGACAGTGTGGAGAATCGCGCCGATTTCGTGCGGCGCGGACAGCCGGTGACCGCCGCCTTTGACGACGTTCAACTGGACATCGGATGAACGCAGCCGGTCCTTCAGGCGCAGCGCGATCTCAAGCGGGACGTCCTCGTCCCGGTCGCCGTGGATGAGCCGGACCGGGCACTGAATGTCGATATCGCCACCGAGCAGGCGGAGCGTTTCGCCGGATTCCCAAAAGCCGAGCGTGGTCAGTTGAGGTTCGGGGCCATAGGGATTGGGCTGCTCCAAGCGGCCGTCCCGTTGCAGGGTCGCTTTGTCCTCCGCGGTGTATCCCCATTCGGTGAAGTCCGGCGCGGCCGCGATGCCAACAAGCGCCCGCACCCGATCGGCGCGCCGTAACGCGACGTGAAGCGCAATCCATCCGCCCATCGACGATCCGACCGGGATGATCGGGCCGCCGGTGAGCGAGTCGATCAGCAGCAAGGCCTCGTCGAGCCAGCCCTGAAGCGTGCCGTCCTCGAAGCGGCCTTCAGATGAGCCCGTGCCGGAGTAATCGAAGCGCAGCATAGGCACGCCGCGCTGCACCGCGAACGCATCGAGTTCGACAGCCTTCGTCCCCTCCATGTCCGACGCATAGCCCGGCAGGAAGACGAGCGTCGGCCCGGAGCCCTCGCGCTTGCGAAAAGCGAGGTTCGGTCCGTCCTCGCGCTCGAAGACGCTTGGTGCGTCCGTCATTTCGTTAGGTTTGCCTCTGCCGCAGCCTTGATCAGCGCCTTGAACGCGCCTTCGTCCAGCGTGTCGCCCTGCCTGATGTCTATCGCGCGGCGGGTACCGGCGTCGAGACTCGCGTTGAACAGCCCGGCGGGATCGTCGAGCGACGCGCCCCTCGCGAAAGTCAGCTTCACCTTGTCCTTGTAGGTTTCGCCGGTGCAGAGGATGCCGTTGTGCGTCCAGGTGGGAACGCCTGCCGGGTTGCTTGGCTTGCGCCACTTCACTTCCTCGACGCTGTCCGGATCGGCCTCGCGGATCAGCTCGCGAATCCGGTCGAGCTTTGCACTGCGCCAGTCGGTCATCTCTGTCTCCGCCTTGCCTGCAACGGCAGCTGACATTTCAGTGCCGTTGCTGCAACCGCGTCGATCCGGAGGCATCGTCACAAAAGTGTAGCAGTGCCGTCATTTTCGAGTCTCCGCGTCCTCCTAAAGGCCGTCACATCGATTACGCGACGCACCTCCAACGGAGACATTCATGAAGACTCAGACGCTCGTCGTTACGGCGCTCGCCGCCACGCTTGCTGCTTGCGGAAGCAATTCGGGCGGGGACGGCTCCGGCGGTGCTCGCCAGCAGCTCAAGGTGGTCGGTTCCTCGACCGTCTATCCGTTCACGACCGCGGTAGCCGAGCAGTTCCAGCGCGACAACAAGAACGTCAGCGTGGTGGTCGAATCGACGGGCACCGGCGCGGGCATGAAATTGTTCTGCGGCGGCGTCGGCGCGAACTATCCCGACATCGAGAACGCGTCGCGCCAGATCAAGAAGAGCGAATATGACGCCTGCGTCGCCAATGGCGTGAAGAACGTCATCGAAGTGCCGGTGGGCATCGACGGCCTGACGATCATCGAGGGCAAGGACGCGCAGCTTGCCAACCTGACCCAGGCCGACATCTACAAGGCTCTGGCCGCCAATCCGTTCGGCAAGGGTGCGAACAAGGCCCAGACCTGGAAGGACGTGAACCCGTCGCTTCCGGCCATCAAGATCCGCGTCCTCGGCCCGCCGCCGACGTCGGGCACGCGCGACAGCCTTGCCGAGCTCTATCTCGAAAAGGGCTGCAACAGCGATCCGGCGATGGCCGCGCTGAAGAAGTCCGACGAGGCCAAGCACAAGGACATCTGCACCAAGGTTCGTGAGGACGGTGCGTTCGTCGAGGCTGGCGAGAACGATAACCTCCTCGTGCAGAAGGTAACCCAGGACCCGGGCACGCTGGGCGTCCTCGGCTATTCCTACCTCGAAGAGAATCTCGACAAGGTGAAGCCGGTCCAGATCGCCGGCGTGTCGCCGTCCGAGGAAACGATCGCCAACCTGTCCTATCCGGGCGCTCGCAAGCTCTACATCTACGTCAAGGGCGAGCATCTGGCGGCCAAGCCGGCGCTTCGCGATTTCGTCGCGGCCTATGCCAAGCAGTGGGGCAAGGGCGGCCCGCTCGAGAAGCGCGGCCTGGTGCCGCTCCTCGGAGGCGACGCCACCGGCGCTGCTCAGCAGTCGACCGAGCTCAAGC
>JAEVYW010000071.1 GCA_023392555.1 Pseudomonadota bacterium
GAATGCGCGCAATTGCCGAGCAACGGGTCGGTGCCTTGCTTGCGCCCGGCACGCCCGAAGCCATTCGCGCCGAGGTGATCGAGACGATGGCCGCGATCGACCCGGAGGCCTATCGACTTGGCGCACGCGCCGTCTGGCTCGCCGATCAACGCGAGCGTGTTCGCGCCATCGGCGTTCCGACGCTTGTCATCGTTGGAACCCTCGACGCGATTACTCCGCCGAGCCTGTCGGACGAACTCGGCGACGTGATCGGCGCGCCGGTCGAACGCATCGACGGCGCCTCGCATCTCGCCAATCTCGACCGCCCGGACGCGTTCAACCGCGCGGTGGAGTCATTTATCACGGAAACCGACGCGAAAGCATAAGGTTACTGCGGCGTTTACCATAAGCCTGAACCGCGTTTTGACCCCGCGCTGCGACAACAGAGCGCATGGAAAAGCGCGCTCTTCGCCTGCTCGCCGCCGCGACCTTCGCGGCTGCTCTCGTTCCCGCCGGCGCGAATGCAGAGTCGACGCCGCTCGCACTGACCTCGGCGTCGCTTGCCAAGAGCGAAGCGATCCTCGGGACCCGGAGCGCGCTGGCCGAGCTCATGGCGCAGCAGTCGGGCATCGCCCTCCCCCGCGTCACCGCAACGACAGCGTCGCTGATCCAGCCGGCCTCGCGCGTGTCGCCGCTGCGCATGAACGCCATCCTGACCAAGAGCGATGCGCCTCCCGTGGCGGTCCGCAGCGGTCGCCCGGATGTGTTCGGCACCGTCGCCCTCTCGGTCAGCAACACGCCGCTCGATGCCCGCTGGCATCGCGTCGAGCATGCGCGCGTGACCGGCTCCTACGCGACTTGGGCCCGCTCGCTGCGTGGCTTCGACGCATCCGAGCGCGCCGACCTCGTCAACCGCTTCGTCAACAACCGCGTCACCTTCGTCGATGACTCGCGCCAGTTCGGCCGTCCCGACGTGTGGCTGACTGCAAGCGAGACGCTCCGCCGCGGCCGCGGCGATTGCGAAGACTATGCGATCGCCAAGATGCAGCTCCTTCGCGAAGCCGGCATTTCCGAGCGCGACATGTATCTGGTGATCGCCAAAGACCTGGTCCGTCGTTCCGACCACGCCATCCTGGTCGTTCGCGCCGGACAGCGCATGCTGATGCTCGACAACGGGTCGGACGAGCTGCTCGATAGCGAGAGCGTCGCCGACTACCGTCCGGTGCTGACCTTCGCGGCGGGCAAGGCGTGGACCCACGGCTATCGCCGCAGCGTCGCTCCGGCGGTTACCTTCGCGTCAGCAGATCTGGAAACCTATCGCTCGCGGAGCGCGTCGCTCCTCGCCTTCAACACCGGCTTCAGCAGGTAGCTGAGGACGCTTTTGCGTCCGGTGATGATCTGCGTGTCGGTGATCATGCCCGGCGTGATCGGCAGCTTCCCGCCGTTCGCTTCAAGATAAGCGCGATTGGTTTCGACGATCACGTTGAAATAAGACTGGCGCTCGACCTCGTCGTAGATCGCGTCTGCCGAAACCTGCACCACGCGGCCTTCGAGCCCGCCGTAGATCGAGAAGTCGTAGGCGGTGACCTTCACCAGCGCCTTGTCGCCGACCTTGATGAAGGCGATGTCGCTCGGCTTCACACGCGTCTCGACGAGAAGCTTGTCGCCAAGCGGCACGACTTCCATGACCTTCTGGCCGGGCTGAACGAACCCGCCGATCGTCGTGACCTGGACGTCGTTGACCACGCCTTCGACCGGTGAGCGAAGCTCCATCCGGCCAACGCGGCCCTGAGCGCCGCGCAGCGACTGTTCGTTGACCGCGATCTTGGCGTTGATCTGGCTACGCTCGTTGAGCGCCTCCTGGCGGAAGCTGAAGCCGGCTTCGCTCGCCTGGGCCTGCGCCTCACGCACCGCCGCCAGCGCTCGCGACTGCTGCTCGCGTGCCGCATTGATGCGGCCCTGGAGATCGACGACCTCGCGGCGGGCATCGAGAAGCTCGGTCTGCGGAACGATGTTCTTGGCGGCGAGCGGTTCGAGCATTCCGACCTGGCGCTGGGCGAGGGCAAGGCTACCCTGCAAACTGTTGATCGTCGCCTGCGCCTCGGATGCCTCACGGCGGCGCTGTTCGGCCGAAGCGCGAAGCCCCGCGACGCGGCTCGACAGCGCCTGCCGCCGGACTGCGCTCAAGGTTGCCTCATCGCCACCGACGGTGGTCGCAGACCCAGTGCCTTCCGACTGAAGCCGGGCCGCACGCTGCTGCAGCGACTCCGTTTCCGCCTCGATCTGGCCGACTTCCGACTGGCTCGTCGGGTTATCGAGGCGTGCGAGGAGCTGGCCCTTGGTCACGCGCTGGCCCGACCGAACGAGCAGCTCGCTGATCGTCGCCGGCTCGGCCGACTGAATAGTCTGGATCTTGCTCGACGGAATGACCTTGCCCTGCCCTTTTGTGACCTCGTCGACCTGCGCGAGGCTTGCCCACAACAGGAACAGCGCGAAGCCGATCGCCGAAGCGACGATGATCAGGCGTGCGCCGGTCATCGGCTGGCGGTGCCGGGACTTCGAGCCTGTCGAAGGGAAAGGTGTCATGGCGTTCATGTCTATTCCAGCCGTTGGATCAGCGCGAGGCGATTACGGCGCCCGAGCTGCCGCTGCTTGTTTCGATGGGAGCAGTCTCCGCGACGGCCTTGGTCGGCGCGCCCTGCTGCGCGGCGATCGCGCGCGTTGCCGAGCCGGCGTCCGGACCGGGGATGTTGAGCGTCCAGCCCTTCGAAACGTCGAGCAGGCCGCCGACATCGTTCTCGGCGCGCTTCAGGATCGTCCCGTCGGTGACGGGTCCGCGGGCAACCACTTGCTCGACCGTCACAGGTTCGCCCGGAAGCGCCTTGGCAATCCTCAGCGGCGGACGCATCGACAGCGGATCGCGCGGCTCGCCGATATAGCGGCCATCGAACGCGCCCGGCATGCCCCATGAACCCGGCCAGCGATAGAAGATGTGCGCGCCAAGCTGCGCAATCTTGGTCAGCATCGGCGCCCAGCGCGGAGCGACATAATCGGCGTGATAGTGCGTCGCCTGTCCCACCGAGCGTTCGACATAGCCTTCAAGCGCCGCCTCAGCGATATCGCGCGCCTGCTTCCACGCTCCGGCTGCCGGAGCGCGGTAGAGCGAGCCGTCGCAGACGAAGCTGAACTGGCAGACCGGTCCGCCCGAGCCCTGGTACACAACGCCGCATACGGACTTCGGAAAGGCGGGGTGACGCATGCGGTTGAGAACGACCTGCGCGACTGCGCGGCGCCCCGCCAGCGGCTCGAAACCAGCCTCGTAATAAACCGCCTGGGTCATGCACAGCAGGGCACGTTCGTGATCGGTCGCGCTGCCCGAGACCGCGAAGGGACGAGCGGCAAGCAGCGGAGCCGAACTGAACGGAAGCGACGCATTGATGACCTTCGCCTGGTCGCCGACGGCGGTGACCTGCGCGGCGGCTTCACCGGTCGTTGCAGCAACCAGCGCGCGCGCCTTGGTCAGCGTGACCGTGGCCTGAGCAGCAGGCTCCGGCTCCGCGGCGGCGGGCGCACGGAACGACAGCACACCGGCAAGAACGGCAGCGACCGCAACGGCACCGAAGGCGATCGCTTCAGCGCGCATGCCCTGACGAAGGGTGGCCAACTGCATCATGCCTGCGCCTCCTTCTTCGCGGCGCCGGTCAGGTGACCGAGGACGTCGTCGCGCTTGCCGTCGGCAATGATCCGCCCGCCGTCGATGACGATGAGGCGGTCGAGAATGGACAGCATGTTATGGCGGTGGGTCGAGACAACGAGCGTCTGGTCGGGCGCGAGCGCCGTCTTCAAGTGCTCGATGAAATAAAGCTCGGTCTGCGTGTCCATCGAACCAGTCGGCTCGTCGAGGAACAGCAGCTTGCTCGGGCGGACGAGCGCCCGAGCAAGTACGAGAAGCGCCTTCTGGCCGCCCGACAAGCGCGATCCGCGCTCGCCGACGGGAAGATCGAAACCGGCCGCGTCGCGCGACAGGAAGATGTCGGCGCCGGAGCGGACCACCGCATCGATCAACTCTTCGTCGGTCGCATTTGCGGCGCCGAGCATGAGGTTGTCGCGGACCGTGCCGCTGAACAATTCGCTGTCCTGCGCGACGAAGCGGAACGCCTCGCGCAGCTGGTGCGGATGGTATTGGCGGCTGTCGAGGCCGTCGATCGTCATCACGCCCGAACCCGGGGCGTAGAGGCCGCACAGGACGCGGCCGAGGGTCGACTTGCCCGACGCAACGCGGCCGATGATCCCGACGCGCTCGCCCGGTTCCAACTTCAAGCTGATGTCGCTCAGCGCATCGCGAGCCGAGCTTGGATAGCGGAAGTCGACATGGTCGAACTGCACGTGCCCGACGCGGATTTCGGGAACGATGCTGCGCATCGCGCTCTGCCGCTCGTCGTTCGCTTCCATCATCTTCTGGAGCGAATCAAGCGTCGCCACCGCTTGGCGGGCACGCGTGATCAGGAAGGCGAACTGACCCACCGGCTGAAGCGCGCGGCCGGCGAGCATGACGATGGCGATGATGGCGCCCATCGACATGTCGCCCTCGTTGAACCGGTAGAAGCCGCCGATCAGAAGGCCGACGCTAATGAGCTGCTGCGAGATGCCGGCAAGGTTCACGGCAACCGCCGTCAGTCGGCGCATCCGCTCCTGCGTCGCCGCGGACATCGCCGAGTAACGGCGCCAGCGGCCGAGCATCTGGCCTTCGGCGCGGGCGGCCTTGAGCGTTTCCGCACCGGCGATGGATTCGATCAGCACCGAATGCTGAAGGCTCGAGTCCGCCTGCGCATCGACTGCGGCCTTCGCCATCGTCTTCTGAAGCATCGTGCCCGCGGTGAACATCAGCGCGATGCCGACGATGGGAACCAGGACCAGCCATCCGGCGAGGACCGTGATCAGCACAAGGAACAGGACAAGGAAGGTGATGTCCACCGCGAGGACAACGGTGGTCGACGCGAAGAAGTCGCGCACCATTTCATATTCCGAGACGCGGCGGGCGAAGGCGCCCGTGCTGCCCTGGCGGTCGGCCATGGGCAGGTTCATCACCTTCTCGAAGAGCTTCTGCGCAAGCTTTGCGTCCAACTTGCGGCCGATCTCGTCGATCAGCTGCGAGCGCGCTAGGCGCAGGGTGAAGTCGAACACCAGTGCGAGGCCGACGCCGAGCGCCAGCACCCACAGGGTGGAGACGGCCTTGTTCGGGATGACGCGGTCGTACACGTTCATCGTGAAAAGCGGTACTGCGAGCGCCAAGAGGTTCACGACCAGAGCGGCGAGGAGGATCGGCCAAAATTCGCGGCGAACCTTCCACACTTCGGACCAGAACCAATGCGTGCGCTTGGCCTTGTCCCATGGACGCTCGCCTTCGCGCTCGCGCGTCGGGTCGGCTTCGACGACGACCGCGCGGCCGGCATAGGCCTGCTCGACCTCGGCCATCGGGACCCACATCGGCTCGGCGGTGCCGGGCGCATAGATGCGGGCGTCACCGTCGCGCATCTCGAGGAGAACGGCGGCCTGCTCGTTCTCGAGCTCAAGGATCGCGGGCAGCTTGCGCGACGGCCAACCTGTCAGCCGGCGCGACGTCGGATCGCCCCGCATTCCGACCTGCTCGAGCGCAGGCTCCACCTGGTGAAACGGGAGCTTGCCGCTCTCAGAAAGGGCAAGTCCGGCGCGGAGGAGGACCGGCGACGAAGGCCGGTCCGACTCACGCGCAATGTACGTTAGGCACTCGAGGACGGGATCGACCTCACGCGACGCCGAAGCGTCCAACCAAGACATGAACGTCAACACCCGTCCCCTTCAGCACTCAGCGTCCGGCCGGAGCAGGCGCCGCCGCGACCGCAGCCGCTGATGCAGGAACCGGAGCGGGCGCAACCGGCGCGTAGCCAGCGGGCGGACCCATCGCCGGCGCTGGCAGTGCATTTTCCTGCAGCTGCTCGGGCGGGATCGGGTTCACGCGATAGCGCTCACGGAAGTTGCTGTACGCCGCCGTCGGGATGCTGACGCCCAGAGCCTCGGTC
>JAEVYW010000154.1 GCA_023392555.1 Pseudomonadota bacterium
CCGGCTGCGGCCGATCCTGATGACGAGCTTCTCCTTCATCTTCGGCGTGCTTCCGCTTGCGCTATCGACCGGCGCCGGAGCGAACAGCCGCATCGCCATTGGGACGTCCGTCATTGGGGGAATGCTCACCGCGACGATCCTCGCGATCTTCTACATTCCGTTGTTCTTCGTGCTGGTCAGGCGCGGCGTCCGTGACGGCCTGGTCATCATCCGCGAGCGTTTCAGCCGCCGGCGGGAGGCGACCGCAAGAGGAACGCCGTCCTCGCTCTCGCGCTTCTGGCGACAGGCTGCACGTCGCTCCAGCCCGCTTACGTCCGCCCGGACGCGGCGATCCCCGCGTCGTGGCCGACCGGCGACCCTTATCTGCGTCAGAGCGAGGCTGCGCTTCCTACCGTCACCTATCGCGACATCTTCCGCGATCCGCGGCTGCAGCGGCTGATCGAGCAAGCGCTGATCAACAACCGCGATCTCGCCGTCGCCGCCGCGAACATCGCCGCGGCGCGCGAACAAGTGACGATCCAGCGCGCCAGCCAATTTCCCCAGGTCGATGCGTCAGCGGGAGCAAGCGCGACGTCGCGATCGACGACCAATGCCGACGGCTCGACCTCGCGCGACATCACGACGAGCTACAATCTCGGCGTCTCGCCAAGTTTCGAGATCGACCTCTTCGGCCGCCTGCGCTCGTTGACCGACGTCGAGCGCAATCGCCTGTTCGCCACCGAGGCCGCCTCTCGCGCCGTCCGGCTAGCTTTGGTCGCCGATATTGCCACCGCCTGGCTGACCTATGCCGCTGACGCGAGCCTGCTGCGCATCGCCGAGGACACGGTGACCAGCGCCGAAAAGAGCGTGCGGCTGACGCGGCTGCGGCTCGAGGGCGGCATCGCACCGCGTACCGACCTTCGCCAGTCCGAGCAGATTCTCGAAGGCGCACGGGCGGACGCCGCCGACCAGCGGACGGCGCTCGCTCAGGACGTCAACCTTCTCCAGCTTCTCGTCGGGGCGCCGATAGACCGAACGCTGTTGCCGGCTTCGATCGACGAGGCCGCTCCGAAGATTGCCGAGCTACCGGCGGGCCTGAACTCCTACGTACTGCTGCGCCGGCCCGACGTGGTGCAGTCCGAATATCAGCTTCGCGCGGCCAATGCGCAGATCGGCGTGGCGCGGGCGGAGCTGTTCCCTCGCATCTCGCTGACCGGCCTGCTTGGCTTCGCGAGCAGCGCGCTGACGAGCCTGATCAGCGGCGCTGCGTTCCAGGCGACGGTCGGAGCCGACGCCAGCTACACGATCTTCAACGCCGGCGCGGGCAAGGCCAACGTGCGGCTGATCGAGGCGCAGCGTCAGGCTGCGCTCGCCACCTACCAGCGGACGATTCAGCAGGCGTTCCGCGAAGTCGCCGACGCGCTCGCGCGCCGCGGCACCACCGGCGAGCTGATCCGGGCTCGGGAGGCGCAGCGCGCCGCCGCGGCCGACACCTACCTGCTGACGGAAGCCCGTTACCGCAACGGCATCGAGAACTTCCTCGCGAGCCTCGACGCGCAACGATCCTATTATGCAGCGCAGCGGACGCTGGTCGGAGCCCGCCTGACCGCCGCAACCAATCTCGTCGATTTATATGAAGCGCTGGGCGGAGACTCGCTGCTCACCCAGCCGAGCGCCCAACCCCGATAACTACCCGCACGGCGCGATGCAGCGCCGGTTGGTGACCCCAACGGGACTCGAACCCGTGTTTTCGCCGTGAAAGGGCGACGTCCTAGACCGCTAGACGATGGGGCCAAACAGGCAGGCGGGCCGCTTAGGCGAGGCTCCGCTGGGGGTCAAGCGACTGCGGCGTCGTCGAGGTGCATCTCCGCCGCATTGCCGCCGTTCCATTCGTCGCGCTTGATCGATCCGGCGAGCCACCAGCGCTGGTCGACGGGAGAGCTGAGCAGGGCCTGGCCAAGCTCAGTCGCAGCGGAGCGGAAAGCGATCCACTTGAAGGTCTTGCCATCGTCGCCGCACGCCAGCCCGCGCACATGGCCGTCGCCAACAATACTGGTCTTGAGCAAGCGCGCAGGCCCCGCAGCAACGCGCGGGCTCGGCCAGCCGGCGCCATAGGGTCCGCCCTGGTCGAGGGCGTCGCATAGTTCAGCCGCCACACCGCGCGGCGCGAGGATGGCATCGAGCAGGAGCGCGCGGCCATCCACCGCTTTCGCTACGTCCTCGGCGAGACGCTCGCTGATGAAGTCGCGAAACGCGTCCAGCCCGCCCGGCGCCATCGTCAGCCCAGCCGCCATCGCGTGGCCGCCGCCTGCGACGAGCAGCCCGCTATCCTTCGCCGCAAGCACCGCAGCGCCGAGATCGACGCCGCCGATCGACCGGCCTGAACCCTTGCCGGTGCCATCCTCGGTCTCGGCGATAACGATCGCCGGACGGCCGAAGCGCTCTTTCACGCGACCGGCGACGATTCCGATCACGCCGGGGTGCCAGCCCGCGCCCATGACCGTCAGGACCGGAGCGCCGTTCAATTTGTCGGCCTGCTCCATCGCCGCTTCGCAGACCTGCATCTCGATCGCGCGACGTTCCTCGTTGAGGCGGTCGAGCTCGATCGCGATGGTTCGCGCTTCCTCGGGATCGGTCGAGGTCAGCAGGCGAACGCCCAGGTCCGACTTACCGACCCGGCCGCCGGCATTGATCCGCGGCCCAAGCGCGAAGCCGAGGTCGCGGCAGGCGGGCGCCTTCACCAGCCGCGCAGCTTCGGCGAGCGCGTTGAGCCCGATGTTGCCGCGTCCCGCCATCACCTTTAGGCCCTGCGTGACGAAGGCGCGGTTGAGCGAGTGGAGCTTGGCGACGTCGGCGACGGTGCCAAGCGCGACAAGGTCGAGCAGGTCGATGAGCTTCGGCTCCTCGCGCTCCCCGAAGGCGCCGCGCTTGCGCAGCTCGCGGACGAGGGCCACGCCGAGCAGGAACGCCATGCCGACCGCCGCGAGATGGCCGTGGGATGCGCCGAGCTCATCCTCGTCGAGACGGTTCGGGTTGATCAGAGCGTGAGCGACCGGAAGCAGGCTGGCGCACTGGTGATGGTCGACCACGATCACGTCCAGCCCGGCTGCCTTCGCCTGCTCCAGCGCTTCGAACGCCTGCGCGCCGCAGTCGACGGTCACCGCGAGGCTAGCGCCCCGCTCCTTCAGTTGCACCAGCGCCGCGCCTGAGGGCCCGTAGCCCTCCATCAGCCGGTCAGGGATGTAGATCATCGGCTCGACGCCAAGCCGGCGCAGCAACAGGACGAGCAAGGCCGCGCTGGTGGCGCCGTCGACGTCATAGTCGCCGAAGATCGCAATCGTCTCGCCGCTTTGCACCGCGTCGGCCAGCCGGGCCGCGCCCGCATCCATGTCCTTGAACGCGGATGGGTCGGGCAGGAATTCGCGAATGGTCGGCTGGCGATGCCGCGCGAGGTCTTCGCGCGCGACGCCGCGGGCGAGCAGCAGCTCGTCCACCAGCGCGTCCATGGCGAGGCCAGGCTCACCCGAGCGGCGCCACTTCCACGGCTGGCCGCTCACCGACCGTTCGACATTCAAAGCAAAGCTCATGGCTCTACGCCTAGCAGCCTATCGCGCAGGCCGCGCGCCCCCTCCCTGGGGATTGCGGGGACGGAATAGCCGCGCCCGGCTCGTCCACCCGCAACGCCGAACGCCAGCGAAGCGATGCCGAACCGCCGCGTTACGAAGCTTTCGTGCAAGGTGATGCTCTGGATGCGGCGAAGCGGGAGCATCGTGATTCGCCGCTTCCACCAGCCCGTGCGGACGAGCAGGCGATCGCCGTCGATGGCGTAAGCCGTCGTCCGCCATGCGAGCGCGCGGCCGCCCAGTGCGAAAACCACCACTGCCAGAACTGCAAAGAAGGACACGAGAACCGGGGTCATCTCCGCCCAGACGATCGCGCGAATATTCTCCTGAACCTGGAACAGCGCATATTGGAGAATGGCCAACTGCAGGATGAGCACCAGGTAGAGCGGTGTGAGGCCGACCATCAGGGACCAGATGTAGCCGCTCGAAACGCGGGTCCAAGGGATGCCGGGCGGCAGCGGCCGCCAGCCGAGCTCCTCAACGATGGCGTTCATTTCGTCGCGCGTCGCAAGCGGCGCAACGACGTGATTGCCCGAGCCTTCGTCATGGCCCAGCGTCTGCAGCCGAAGCTCGCTGTAGCCGAGCGCCTGGCGGACGGGCCCGCTGGCCATGATTGCCGCCTGCACTCGGCGGACGGCGAGCGTCACGTCGCTTATCGTCGTCAGCCCCCGGCGGCGGCGCAGGCCCACATCCGTCTTGTCGAGCCGGAAGCCCCAGTCGCGGACGCCGGTGCGGATGATGCCGGTAACGAGGCCGATCAGCAGCAAGAGGATGATTCCGGCGACGACCGCCGTCACCCGATGCGCGAGGATGAAGTTGCGAGCGGGATCGCCCGCGCTGAGCACGTTGCGCCAGAAGGCCGCGCTCAGCGGATCGAAGCCGAGGAAGTCGCCCATCGTCTGGGTCAGGCCGAAAAGGCCGGCGAACAGAGCCAGCGAGAAATTGAACGTGCCCGCGAGCAGGAGCCGCCTGAGGTCCATCCGATAGACGGGCGCCGCCAAGTCTTCGCTGGACTCGGCCTCGGCAGCAGGTGCCCTTCCCCGTCGCGACCGGATCAAGTTGCGCAAGTCTTCGGCGCGTTTGAGCGGAATGGCCTGGAGCACCCCCTCGTCGGCCTTGGGCCCGCTCGAGCCGCCGGTTTCCAGCTTCACGCGCGCAATGCCGAGCAGGCGAGCGATGACGCCCTGGCTGATGTCCACGTCCTGGATTCGGTCGAACGGGATCGACCGGTGGGTTCGGCTGAAGATGCCGCTGTCGATGCGGATCTCGTTCGCGCCGACGCGATATTCGAAGCGCCGCCAGTAGAGGAAAACGCCGATGATCGAGACGATGAAGATGCCGATGCCGACCATCAGCGCGGTGGAGTATTTCCCGCGAACGATTAGGTAGGCGAGAAACGCGTAGGCACCGCTAACCGCGCGCACGCTGCCGCCGAGGCCCGCGATCAGGAACGCGGGGTGAAGATGCTCCGCAGGTCCTACCGCATCTGTGTGCGGCGCCGGGGCGTCACTCGAAATCTGTTCGGACATGCTCGCGGATCACATCGCGGATTTCTGCTGCCCGGTCGGGGGCGAGGCCGGGAACGGTGACGGTGCTGTTGAGCGTGCCGGCCGTGTGGACCACCAGGGTCGCGGTGCCGAACAACTTCTCCAGTGGCCCGCGGACGACGTCGAGATGCTGGACGCGGACGAGCGGGACCACTGTATCGG
>JAEVYW010000037.1 GCA_023392555.1 Pseudomonadota bacterium
GCAATACGGCGATGATCATCACCGGCGCGCTGGTCGGAAGCTCGGGCGCGATCCTCAGCTACATCATGTGCCGAGCGATGAACCGCAGCTTCATCAGCGTTATCGCGGGGGGCTTCGGCGCGGTAGAGAGCGCTGGCGGAGCGGCCGCGATCGACCGGCCGTGGAAGCGCGGCTCGGCGGAAGATGCCGCCTTCCTGATGGACCAGGCCGAGCAGGTGATCATCGTTCCCGGGTACGGCATGGCCGTCAGCCAGGCGCAGCACGCGCTCCGCGAAATGGGCGACATGCTGAAGGAAGCGGGTGTCCGCGTGAAATATGCGATCCATCCTGTCGCGGGACGAATGCCCGGGCACATGAACGTGCTGCTCGCCGAGGCCAACGTTCCATACGACGAGGTGTTCGAACTTGAAGACATCAACAGCGAGTTCTCGCAGACCGACGTCGCCTTCGTCATCGGCGCCAACGACGTCACCAATCCGGCAGCCAAGTCCGACAAGAGTTCGCCGCTTTACGGGATGCCGGTGCTGGACGTGGAAAAGGCTCGCACGGTGCTCTTCATCAAGCGTTCGATGGGGGGCGTCGGTTACGCCGGCGTCGATAATGACGTCTTCTATCGCGACAATACGATGATGCTCCTGGGCGACGCGAAAAAGATGACCGAAGAGATCGTGAAGCACCTGAGCTAACGGCTCGTCGCAAGTTCATTAACCTACCGTAAAAACAGGCGTTTATCGCTTGTCAGGATAGCGCCCAGTAAGAGATTACGGTGCCTCACACGGGGAAGGGCAGGGGTCTTGCGGAAGCTCGGCATCATCGGCGGCACAAGCTGGTCGTCGACGGCACTTTATTACGACCACATCAACCGCGGCGTCGCTCAGCGTCTCGGCGGGTTGCACAGCGCGCAGCTGATCATCGACAGCCTCGACCTCGCGCCGATCGCCGCCATGGAGTTGTCGGGCGACTGGGACGGCGTTGCCCAGGTCCATATCGAAGCGGGCCAGCGCCTCGCGGCAGCAGGCGCGCAGGGCATGCTGATCGCCAGCAACACCGGCCACAAGGTCTATGACGCCGTCGCGGCCAACGTCAGCATTCCGCTGCTGCACATCGCCGACGGCACCGCCGACCGGCTCGCCGCCGACAATCGCACCCGTGTCGCGCTTCTCGGAACGCGCTTCACCATGCTTGAGCCGCATGTCCGCAGCCGCCTCGAAGCGCGCGGCGTGTCGCTGGTTCAAATCCCGCAGGAATGGGTCGACGAAGTCGACCGCATCATCTTCCAGGAGCTCGCCGCAGGCCGCGTCGTCCGCGACAGCCAGCGCAAGCTGAAGACTTTGATCACCGAACTGTCGAAGCAGAAGGTCCAGGCCGTGGTGCTCGGCTGCACCGAGCTGGCGCTTGCCGTCGACACAAGGGCGAACGTGATCCCGGTCTACGACACGACCGCATTTCACGCCCGCGCGGCAGTTGAATGGATGCTTGCCGAAGAGGTCTCCGAAGAAGCCCGGGCAGCCGCCTAGGCCGCTTCCGGCTCCGATTGGGTCTCGAGTTCCGGATTCGTCAGAAGCATCGTCAGCGGCAATGCGAATGCGAGCAACGTATAGGCGATCCTGAGCTCTGCCGCGGCCGGAAGAACCCACAAAGGCGCGACCGTCGCGGTGGCCAGGATCAGCAGAAGCACGAACGCCGTCGTGTCGCTCGTCGCGCTCTGAACTTCGGCGATGCTCCCTCGCTCGGCGAGAAGCTGATTGATCCGGCCGATCGTCCGGCTCGCAGTGCTGGTGCACAGCGACGGGAGAATTGCATGGATGAGGCAGGCGACTCCGGCCGCGAGCGACAGGAGGCCGATGGTTCGCGCGAACCGCAGATGCTCCCAATAGGTCTCGCCGGCCGCGGCGAGGTGCGCCTTGGAACGCCCGATCACATGTCCTCCCCAACTGTTCCCCGTCAAATGGAGGTACAGGAACCGTGCTCGTCAATCTCGGTTGCGCCGAACCGGCGATGAAATTCGGCAGGATTGCGCCGAGTTGATGACTGGCTAGTCGCGCCTGCCGCCCCTAAATCCACCCAATGGATCGCACGCCGGCAGATCGTCCCCATCATCCTGGAGCGCAGGAGCGCTTCAACGAGGATCAGGCGACCTATGCCGTTCGCGGTGCCGAGCAGCCGGATCTGGACGCCGGCGTCGCCGCCATTCGTCAGGTCGTGAAGACGCTTCCAGTGAGGCCTGGCGTCTACCGAATGCAGGATGCCCGCGGCGACGTTCTCTACGTCGGCAAGGCGCGGGCGCTGAAGAATCGGGTGACGAACTACACCCAGGTCGCGCGCCTGCCGAAGCGCCTGCAGCGGATGGTTGCCCAGACTCGGTCGATGACCATCGTCACGACACGGACCGAAGCCGAGGCGCTGTTGCTCGAAGCGCAGCTGATCAAACGCTTCCGACCGCCGTACAACGTCCTTCTTCGCGACGATAAAAGCTTCCCGTTCATCCTGCTGCGCGAGGATCACGCTTTCCCGCGGGTGCAGAAGCATCGCGGTGCTCGCCGGACGAAGGGTCAGTATTTCGGCCCTTTTGCGAGCGCTGGATCGGTCACGCGCACCCTTAACGCGCTCCAGAAGCTGTTCCTTCTAAGAAGCTGCTCCGACAGCTATTTCGAGAACCGCTCGCGCCCGTGCCTGCTCTATCAGATCAAGCGCTGCTCGGCGCCGTGTGTCGG
>JAEVYW010000257.1 GCA_023392555.1 Pseudomonadota bacterium
CGCGACACGGGCCGGGCGGTTGCTTGGAGGGCTTTGGCTGCAGTGATCATCGCCGGCGTCGGACCAAGCACCTGGTTGGCGACTGCAGTCGTGACGTTCGACACCGACGCCGCAGTGGCGGCGCCCGTCGTCTTGATGGTCTGGGCGGCAGCGCTCACGGCCGGAGCCGCAACGGTCTGCGCATAAGCGGCCGTCGTCGGATTGATCGCAGCAATGAAAAGTCCCAAAGCCACGGCACAGCCGCGGCGGCTCAGAAACGTGTTCAATTCATTCTCTTTGTCTGGCGGAGGACCGGTCTGATGGGCGCCTTGCGCCGCTGCCGTCGTCTTCCGTCTTGCCCTGGAGCGGCGCCCCTCCCCGGGGCGTCAACTCACTCGCTCTCACTTGCGACGCCCGAGATACGGGTTAACCGATCTAAACCAACCACTGTCGCGATGAGTCGAGCAAAGTGCGCGTTAACTCGCGGAACTTTATGGTTAAATTTCGTCTGGCCGACGGACTCGCTCAACTCACCGCAGTGCCAGATCGGGACTCCGCGGCTTTCCCCCGACGAACAGCCGCGGTAGGCGAATCTAATGGCCTACTGGATCATGAAATCGGAGCCTTCCAGCTACAGCTGGGGCGATCTTGTCCGTGACGGGGCGACCGAGTGGGACGGCGTGCGCAACAATGCAGCACGGCTTCACCTTCGAGCCATGCAGCCAGGAGATGAGGCGTTCTTCTACGCAAGCATGACCGACAAGGCGATCGTCGGCATCATGAAGGTCACGCGCGGCCCGCAGCCCGATCCAAAAGATGAAAATTGGGTCTCAGTGCGCGTCGAGCCCGTCAAGCCGATCGGCCCAGTCACGCTCAAGGACATCAAGGCCGAACCGAAGCTCGCCGGAATGGAACTCCTGCGGCAGTCGCGGCTGTCCGTAGCTCCAGTGCGCGACGACGAGTGGAAGCTTGTTTTGAAGATGGCCGCTCCCGCAAACGCCGCTTGAGAAGGCTGAACGTGGCGCGCTGACCTCGCTGCTGCGCCGTCTCGGCCACCGGACTAAGGCGGCGGCGAGACCTTAGGCGGCTTCCATCTTCCGCGACTGGCGCTTGCGCTCATGCGGATCGAGGAAGCGCTTCCGGATGCGAACGACCTTCGGGGTCACTTCCACCAGTTCGTCATCCTGGATGTAGGCGATCGCCTGCTCCAGGCTCATCCGGCGCGGCGGGGTCAGGCGAATGCCCTCGTCCTTGCCCGAAGCACGGAAGTTGGTGAGCTGCTTCGACTTCAGCGGATTGACTTCGAGGTCCTGCGGCTTGGCGTTCTCGCCGATGACCATGCCCTCATAGAGGTCGTCGCCGGGCGACACGAACAGCACGCCGCGCTCTTCGAGAGCGTTGAGCGCATAAGCCACGGCCTTGCCCTGCTCCATCGAGATCAGGACGCCGTTCTGGCGGCCGGTGATCGTGCCCTTGTACGGTCCATACTTCTCGAACAGCCGGTTCATGATGCCCGTGCCGCGCGTATCGGACAGGAACTCGCCGTGATAGCCGATCAGGCCGCGTGACGGGGCGCTGAAAGTCAGGCGCGTCTTGCCGCCACCCGACGGGCGCATGTCGGTCATCTCGGCCTTGCGCATCGCCATCTTCTCGACGACCGTGCCGCTGAACTCGTCATCGACGTCGACGACCACCGTCTCATACGGCTCCTCGCGGCCGTTCGGACCGTCGCGAAACAGCACTCGCGGGCGGCTGATCGACAGCTCGAACCCTTCACGACGCAGCGTCTCGATCAGCACGCCGAGCTGGAGCTCTCCACGGCCGGCGACTTCGAAGCTGTCATTGTCGTGCGCCGTCGTGATGCGGATCGCGACATTGCCCTCGGCCTCGCGCTCCAGGCGGTCGCGGATGACGCGGCTTTGCACCTTGTCGCCGTCGCGGCCCGCATAGGGGCTGTCGTTGACGCTGAAGCTCATCGCCAGCGTCGGCGGATCGATCGGGCGCGCATGAAGCGGCTCGGTCACCGACGGCTCGGCAAGCGTGTTCGACACCGTCGCCTTGATCACGCCGGCGATGGCGACGATGTCGCCCGCCTGCGCTTCGTCGACCGGAACGCGCTCGAGCCCGCGGAACGCGAAGATCTTGGTCGCGCGGCCTTCCTCGACGACGTTTCCGTCGACGTCGATCGCCTTCATCGGCATGTTGACGCTGAGCTTTCCGCTGTCGATGCGGCCGGTCAGGATACGGCCGAGGAACGGGTCGCGGTCGAGCAGGGTGGCGAGCATCTTGAACTCGCCGTCGACGTTGAGGTTCGGCGCCGGAATGTGGCTGACGATCGTCTCGAAGAGCGGCGTCAGGTCGCCCTCGCGGACGCTGTCTTCGCGGCCCGCATAACCCGCACGACCCGAAGCGTAGAGCGTCGGGAAATCGAGCTGCTCGTCGTTCGCTTCGAGGTTGAGGAACAGCTCGAACACTTCATCGAGCACTTCGGCCGGGCGAGCGTCCGGGCGGTCGATCTTGTTGACGACGACGATCGGCTTCAGGCCGAGCGCAAGCGCCTTGCCGGTCACGAACTTGGTCTGCGGCATCGGGCCTTCGGCGGCGTCCACCAGCAGGATCACGCCGTCCACCATGCTCAGGATGCGCTCGACCTCGGCGCCGAAGTCGGCGTGGCCGGGCGTATCGACGATGTTGATCCGCGTGCCTTCCCACTCGACCGAGGTGCACTTGGCGAGAATCGTGATCCCGCGCTCTTTTTCGAGGTCGTTCGAATCCATCGCCCGCTCTTCGACGCGCTGGTTCTCGCGGAAGGTGCCGGACTGGCGGAAGAGCTGATCGACAAGCGTCGTCTTGCCGTGATCGACGTGCGCGATGATCGCGACGTTACGCAGGTTCATTGTTTTTCCCGGAAAATGTGAGCCGCGCACATAGTGAAGAACCGTCCGTGTTGCAATGCAACAATGGCAACGGCTGCCCGCTCCAAGCGTTTCAAAGCCGGATCTATTGTTGATGGAGACGAGTAATGCCTCGTGGAGCGTACACTGCAAAACAGGACCGCAAGGCCGAACATATCGCCGAAGGCTATGAGAAGCGCGGCGTCGGCAAGAAAGAGGCCGAAGAGCGCGCCTGGCGGACGGTCAACAAGCAGGACAAAGGCGGGAAGAACGACGGCTCGGGTCGCTCCAGCAGCCGCAGTGCAGCCGCCAAGAAGGGCTGGGAAACCCGCCGCAAGCGCGGAAACGGCTAAGGCCTTAGTGGCCGCGCTCCAGGATTTCGATCGCGCGCTCGACCGCGCGTAGCTCGCTGGGCGCGATCCGCGCGAACTTAGCTTCCAATGCGCTGCTCGTGCCGCACGGCTTTGCGAGTTGCTCCCTGCCTGCGTCGGTCAGGCGCATAGCAAGGCGACGACGATTGTCGGGGTCCGCAGTGCGCTCGATCAGCCCGGCACGGACCAGGCTATCGACCGACCGGCTCACCGCCGGCGCGCCGCGTTCGGTTGCGGCCGCAACCTGGGTGAGCGTTGCAGGCTCATGCTGGGCGACGGCCTGCAGGATCGCGCGGCGGCCGCGCTCCACCCGCTCCGCGGGTCCGTCCGCGACATAGTTCTGAGCGATGGCGCTGAAACGCGCGGCGACGGCCTGCGGCGATGACCCCCAAAGCATGGTTGCATGCTAACAAATATTGGGCTGCGCGCAATATTGACCGGCCCAAGCTACGCCGCGCCGATTGCGTTGCGGGTCGGCCCGCGCAATGACGCGTCCGTGGCCACACGACCGAAGCTTCCCCGCAACGTCTGGATTCTCGGCTTCATCAGCATGCTGATGGACATGTCGAGCGAGATTTATCACTCGCTGCTGCCGGTCTTCGTCACGGTTACGCTCGGCCTTCCGGCGACAGCGCTCGGCGCAATCGACGGCTTTGCCGAAGCCACCGCGAATTTCGCCAAGCTCGTGTCCGGCCGCCTCTCCGACCGGTCGATGAAGCGCAAGCCGTGGATCATGGCCGGTTATGGTCTCGCCGCCTTGTCGAAACCCCTCTTCCCGATCGCCGGGGGCGCTGCGGAGCTGATCGGCGCACGGTTTGCGGACCGCGTCGGCAAGGGCATCCGGGGGTCCCCGCGCGACGCGATGATCGCCGACGAGACGCCGCCGGAGATTCGCGGGCGAGCCTACGGCCTGCGCCAGTCGCTAGACGTCGTCGGCGCAGTTATCGCACCGATCCTCGCCATCGGCCTGATGCTGCTGCTCGCGAACAATATTCGCGCAGTGTTCTGGATCGCCGTGATCCCCGCAGGCTTCTCATTTCTGCTCGCCTGGCTTGCCCTTCGCGAGCCCGCCAACACCATGCCGCTGAAGTCCAACGGCACTTTGTTCGCAGGCTTCCGCGACCTCGACAAAGCCACGCGCCGCCTGCTCGCGGTCGGCTTCATTTTCACGCTCGCGCGCTTCTCTGAAGGCTTCCTTGTCCTCAAGGGCATCGAAGTCGGCCTGTCGGAAGCGCTGTCGCCGCTGACGATCGTCGTCTTCAATCTCGCCTACGTCGCCCTCGCTTACCCAGCGGGAGCCCTGAGCGACCGCATGAGCCCGCGCTCGATCCTGATGGCGGGGATGGCCTTGCTCGTTGCAGGCGACCTCGTCCTCGCCTGGACTGGCGGCTACTCGGGGCTGGCGCTTGGCGTGCTTTTGTGGGGCGCGCACATGGCGCTGACGCAGGGCGTCTTCTCGCGGATGATCGCCGACAGCGCGCCCGACCATCTGCGGGCGACAAGCTTCGGCGCCTTCTGGTTCGTAACCGGCATAGCGACCCTGCTCGCAAGCCTCGCCGCCGGGATGCTATGGGACCGCGACGGAAGCTCCGCCACCTTCATCGCCGGTGCAGGCGCCGCCGCGGTCGCCTTGGCGATGCTTAGTCTTCTACACGATCCCGATCGTCGCCCTGCCCGATAGCGACTGGCTCGCCGAACGAGTTGAACGGCGGCATTCGCGCCGACCCGCGCCACTTGTCGACGAACTGGTGCTTCAGCGCCGCCGCGACGTGCAGCAGGATCAGCCCAATGAGCAGGAAGGCCGACAGCTCGTGCATCTCGCCCGCAGCTTCGCCAGTCGCCCGGCTGATGCCCGGAATGGTCGGGATCATGATGCCCCCGAGCAACTCAGTCGGCTTGCCCTGTGCGAAGCCTGAAACCGCGATGAACCCAACGATCGGCATGGCAATCAGCAGCAAATAGAACAGCCGGTGGTTCCACACCGCCGCATGTCGCTCCCAAGCCGGAAGCTCCGGCGGATACGGCGGCGGCGGGTTCTTCAACCGGTAGAGCAAACGCGCAAGCGTCAGCAGCAGGATGATCACGCCTACGGTCTTGTGCCAGACGAAGACGTTGTCGCGCGACGGCCCCGGCTCCGACATGCCGAAGCGAAAGCCGAGATAGGCCTGGAACAGCACCAGCAGCACCGTGATCCAGTGAAACGCGACGGTCGTGTTCGAATAGCGAAGCACCGCACGTTGCGGTCTCGTTTCCGGAACGCTCGCCATATCACTCTCCCTGCTGTTTTGCAGGGAACGCCGGTCTCGCCGCTACGGTTGCTACGGCCGTTGGCCTAGCGTCCGAACTTCTCGCCCTTCTCGGCCTTGTCGAGCAGCAATTGCGAGAAGCTGAAGTCGCTTCCCATCCGCTGCTCCTGGCGCTTCAGGCCCTCGACGATCTTGCCCAGGCCTTCGGTGTCTGCCCAGAACATTGGGCCGCCGCGATAGACCGGCCAGCCGTAGCCATAGACCCACACGACATCGATGTCGGACGCACGCTGCGCCATGCCTTCCTCGAGGATCTTCGCGCCCTCGTTGACCATCGTGTAGAGCGTGCGCTCAACGATTTCCTCGTCGCTGATGTCGCGCTTCTCGACGCCCGCCTTGGCGCGGAAATCCTCGATGATCTCCTGCACCCGCGGGCTCGGCGACGGACGGCGCTTGTCGTCATAATCGTAGAAGCCCGCCTGCTTCTTCTGGCCCCAGCGGCCTTCCGCAGCGAGCGCGTCGCGGATGTTCTCGATGCGCGTCGGATCGCGGTGCCAGCCGATGTCGACGCCTGCGAGGTCGGCCATCTGGAACGGGCCCATCGGCATTCCGAACTCGACATGGACGCGGTCGATCTGCTCGGGCGTTGCGCCTTCCAGCAGAAGCTTGGTCGCTTCGACCTGCCGCGGCATCAGCATGCGATTGCCGATGAAGCCGTGGCACACGCCCGCGACCACTGCGACCTTCCGGATCTTCTTGGCGAGCGCCATCACGGTCACCAGCACGTCCGGCGCCGTCTTCGCTCCGCGCACAACCTCCAGCAGCTTCATGACGTTCGCCGGCGAGAAGAAGTGCATGCCGACCACGTCCTGCGGGCGCGACGTGACCGCGGCGATCTCGTCGATGTTGAGATAGGACGTGTTCGACGCCAGGATCGCGCCCTGCTTCACCGTCTTGTCGAGCCGCGTGAAGATGTCCTTCTTCACCTCCATCTGCTCGAACACCGCTTCGATGATAAGGTCGCAATCGGCCAGCGCTTCGAAGTCGAGCGTGGGGGTCAGCAGGCCCATCGCTTTTTCGACCTGTTCACCCGTCATGCGGCCCTTCGCCGCGGTCGCCTCGTAATTCTTGCGCATCACGCCCGACCCACGGTCGAGCGCCTCCTGGTTCATCTCGAAGATGGTGACGGGAATGCCGGCGGAGAGGAAGTTCATCGAAATGCCGCCGCCCATCGTGCCGGCGCCGATCACGCCCACCTTCTGGATTTTGCGCGGCTGGGTGTCTTCGGGAAGCCCTTCGATCTTCGCAGCCTTGCGCTCGGCGAAGAAGAAATATTGCTGCGCCCGCGCTTGCGTGC
>JAEVYW010000304.1 GCA_023392555.1 Pseudomonadota bacterium
CGCGTCGCCGCTGTCGGCGGGCAGGTTTGCGCTGAGCCATTCGACGAGCCGGTCCATCGCCGGAACGCGGCCACCGTCGAGATCCTCTAGATATTGCTTCGACCAGCGCCTGAACTGCCGTTCGACGAAGCCGGTCGCGCGGCCGTAATCGCCGAGACCGATCTCTTCGGGCACGAAGCTGTGCATCTGCGCGATCGTGGCGTTCATGGCGTCGAAATGGGCCGCGCGGGCTTCGCGGTTCAGGCCAGGAAATTGCGCTTCCCAGATGATCCGGCCGGGCACCATGTCCATGACGAAGAAAGCGGTGCCGATGACATCGTCGTCTTCGCAGAGCCCGTGAACTCTGGGGACGGGGAAGCCCTGACGTCCAAGCGCGTCCATCACGCGATATTCGCGATCGACGGCGTGAGCGCTCGGGAGGATCTTGCCGGGAGGTTTGCGGCGCAGGACGTACGACCGCTGCGGCGTGTCGAGCTTGTAGGTCGGGTTCGACTGGCCGCCCCTGAATTGACTGACGGTCAGGGGGCCCGCGTAACCAGCGACATTCTCGCGCATCCAGGCGTCGAGCGCGCCTGTATCGAAGCGCAAATGGTCGGCGACCGCTCGTGTGCCGCTGTTCGCCTCGGTTCGGTCCATTGTGCGTCTGTAAGCGGTGAACCGTGCCCGTGCCAACGCGTTGCAGCGCCATGGCACGGTTGATTCATCTGTCCGACCTTCATTTCGGCGCGCATGACGAGACGCTCGTCGAGGCGGTCGAAGCCCGCATCGACGAGGAGAAGCCGGATCTCGTCGTAGTCAGTGGCGATTTCACGCAGCGCGCGCGGACCGAGCAGTTCGAGGAGGCTTGCGCGTTCCTCGAAAGGCTGCGCGAGGCGGGGCACGACGTGCTCGGCGTTCCGGGCAATCACGATGTCCCGCTGTACGATGTTCTGCGGCGCTTCTTCTCACCGCTGACGCGATACAAGCGCTACATCGACGAAACCCTGTGCCCGCTGCATGAACTTCCGGGGGTCACCGTCCTCGGTATCAACACGGCACGGTCGCTGACCTTCAAGGACGGGCGGGTCAGCCACGAGCAGATGCAGTTCATCCGGGAAACGTTCGCGCGGACGCCGCCGGAATCGATGCGAATCCTGGTCACCCATCATCCGCTTTTCGAATTGCCGGTTGGTGACACGGGCGAGACCAAGGAAGCGGCTGGCCGCAGCGACCAGGCGCTCGATGCTGCCGCCGAGGCGGGCGTCGATATGCTTCTTGCCGGGCACCACCATGTGCAGTCGGCGCATAGCGCGCGCGATCTTGCGACGCGGGCTGGCCCGGCGCTCGTCATCCAGGCCGGTACCGCGACTTCCGTCCGGCTGCGCGAGGGAACGCAGAGCTTCAACCGCATCGACATCGACGGCGACATAGTCGAGCTGACTGTGCAGAAGTGGACCGACGGCAAGTTCGTGTCCGACACCGCCCAGCGCTTCGAACGCAAGGACGAGAATTGGAAGCTCGTCGGCGCCGAAAAGGACATTGCGCAACCGGCGCACTAGCGGCACGCGGACCGCTGTCTTAGAGGCGGCGGATGGCCGGTCCCGACACACAGTTCGATCTTCAGGATTTCGTTTCCCGCACTCTGGCGGAGGATCTCGGCGAGGGCGGCGATGTCACGTCCGCAGCGACCATCTCGGCGGATGCGCGATTCCTGGCGGAGATGAATTGCCGCGTGCCCATCGTGGTCGCAGGGCTGGATATTGCCGCGGCCTTCTTCCGAGCGTTGGATCCTGATGTGCGGATCGAGCAGCCGGTTCGCGACGGCGAGTCCGTGCCGGCCGGGACCGTCCTGATGCGGCTTCAAGGCAATGCACGGGCGATGCTGACAGCGGAGCGTTCGGCACTGAACACGCTGCAGCATCTGTCGGGCATCGCCACGCTCACGCGGCGCTACGTCGACCTGATCGAGGGTACCGGCGCGACCTTGTTGGACACGCGCAAGACGATCCCGGGGCTGCGCCTGCTCGACAAATATGCGGCGCGGATGGGCGGTGCCGAGAACCACCGCATGCGGCTGGATGACGGGTTGCTGATCAAGGACAATCACGTCGGCGTCGCGGGCGGCGTCGCCGAGGCGGTGCGTGCCGCGAAGGCGGCGAGCACCGGTCTTCCGGTTCAGGTTGAAGTCGATCGTCTCGACCAGATCGAGCCGGCGCTTCAGGCAGGCGCGGACCGCTTGCTACTCGACAACATGCCGCCGCCGGTCCTCCGCGAAGCGGTTGCGCTGGTTGCGGGGCGAGTGCCGCTGGAGGCCTCTGGCGGGGTCAATCTCGACACCATCCGCGGTATTGCCGAAACAGGCGTGAACTACATCTCCGTCGGGCGCATTACCCAGTCGGCGCCTGCCGTCGACATCGGCCTGGACTACGCACTCCAGTAATCTGCTGGGTGAACGGAGCATTCAGCGCGAGGTCAGTTGCGAAGCGCTACTGACCTCCTCAAGGGTCCACTTGGGCCTGCGCAAAATCGAGGAGTGTTTCGATGCTGAAAAAAGGTCTTCTGCTTCTGTCCGGCGTTGCAGCCGCTGTAGCGATCCCGACGGCTGCCAACGCCCAGTACGTTTCGGTGGGCGTCGGCTCTAGCTATGGCTCGCCTTATTACGGCTCGCCCTACGGCAGCCGCTATTATGGCAGCCGCTACAGCCAGCCCTATTATGGCTACGGCTACAACCAGCCGTATTACGGCAACAGCCGCTACTACGGTTCGCGCTACTACGGTGACCGTTACTATGGTGGACGTTACCGCTGCGGCAACGGCACGGCCGGTACGGTCATCGGCGGAGCGCTGGGCGCAGTCGTCGGGTCACAGGTCGCCCAGGGTGGCCGCGACTATTACGGCTATCGCCGGGGCGGCAACGGCACGGCCGGTGCAGTGATCGGCGGCGTGCTTGGCGCGGTCGTCGGCAACCAGATCGCGAAGGGCAACTGCTAAACAGCAGGCGCCTGAAGCGAAATCGGACGGGCCGGGAAGCAATTCCCGGCCCGTTTCGTTTGTCCCGCATATCTATTCGCTTTGGCGGCTAACCGCCGTATATGGCGCCCGAAACCCACGGGGAGAGTGACTTTGTTCAAGGGCCTCCAGCCCATCCTATACGCCGGCAAGGAAGTCTGGCCGCTGGTCGAAGGCGGCAAGGGCGTTTCGGCGACTAATCACATGAGCTCGGGTGCCTGGGCGGCCGCGGGCGGCATCGGCACCGTGTCTGCCGTCAACGCCGACAGCTACGATCCCGAAGGCCGCATCGTCCCGCAGGTCTATAACGGCATGAGCCGCCGTGATCGGCACGAAGAGCTGATCCAGTACGCCATCGACGGCGCCGTGGCGCAGGTTCAGCGGGCCTACGAAATGGCCAACGGCAAGGGCGCAATCAACATCAACGTCCTGTGGGAAATGGGCGGCGCCCAGCGCGTCCTCCACGGCGTTCTGGAGCGTACCAAGGGTCTCGTGAGCGGCGTGACCTGCGGCGCAGGCATGCCGTACAAGCTGAGCGAGATCGCGGCGTCCTATGGCGTCAGCTATCTGCCGATCATCAGCTCCGCGCGTGCGTTCAGCGCTCTCTGGAAGCGCGCTTATTCGAAGGCCGCGGAATGGCTTGCGGCGGTGGTCTATGAAGACCCGTGGCTCGCCGGCGGTCACAACGGTCTGTCGAATGCCGAGGACCCGCGCGCTCCGCAGGATCCTTACCCCCGCGTCGCGGCGCTCCGTGCGACGATGCGCGAGAACGGCATTGCCGACAGCGTTCCGATCGTCATGGCGGGCGGCGTCTGGCGGCTCGACGAGTGGGAGAACTGGATCGACAATCCGGAGCTCGGCCAGATCGTGTTCCAGTTCGGAACGCGGCCGCTGCTGACGCAGGAAAGCCCGATCCCGCCAGAGTGGAAGGCACGGCTGATGACGCTGGAGGAAGGCGACGTGCTTCTGCACCGCTTCTCCCCGACCGGCTTCTATTCGTCGGCGGTCCGCAATCCTTTCCTGCGCAACCTCGAAGCGCGCAGCGAGCGCCAGATCGCCTACACCAAGGAGCCGATCGGCGATCACCATTTCGAGCTCGACGTCGGCATCGGCACCAAGAAGAACTATTGGGTCACCAAGGGCGACCTGCAGCATGCGCGCGAGTGGTTTGCGGCCGGTCACACTCGGGCGATGAAGACGCCGGACGACACAATCATCTTCGTCTCGCCGGAGGAAGAAAAGCAGATCCGCATCGACCAGGCGGAATGCATGGGCTGCCTGTCGCAGTGCGCGTTCTCGTCATGGGCCGACAATGAGAAGAACTCGACGGGACGGCTCGCCGATCCGCGCAGCTTCTGCATCCAGAAGACGCTTCAGGACATCGCGCACGGCGGTCCGGTCGAACAGAACCTGATGTTCGCGGGCCATGCCGCGTTCCGCTTCAAGACCGATCCCTTCTATTCGAACGGCTTCGTTCCGACGGTGAAGCAGCTCGTCGATCGCATCCTGACGGGCGCCTGATGCTCGTCCGGGGGGTGGTTGCAGCAGCATTGCTGGCGATTGCGGCTCCCGCGCTCGCGCAGGACAAGCAGCCGCCTTACTGGGCGTCGATTGCGTCCGGCGAGGCGATGACGCGTACCGGCCCCGGCAAGAACTATCCCGGCGTCTGGCTGTACAAGCGGCGCGACCTGCCCGTGCGCGTGCTCAAGCGCTACGAAAACTGGCGAATGATCGAGGATCCGGACGGCACCCGGGGGTGGATGCTGGTATCGCTGCTGAGCGACCGCCGCACCGCCGTCGTGAAGCCAGGCGCTCCGCGCGAGATCCGCGCCAAGGCCGATAGCTCGAGCCCCGTCCGCTACCGCGCCGAACAGGGGGTCGTCGGCCATATCGAGCATTGCAAGGACGGCTGGTGCCACGTCGCCGTCGGCAAGCGCGAAGGATACATCCGTACGACCGACATCTGGGGTGTCAGCGACGGTGAGGTCGTCGATTAAGGCGCGACTTCCGCTGCGCGCGGAATCGGACTAAAATCATTATTGGGTGAAGGGGCTGCAAGGGGGCAGCTCATGACCGATCATTTCATGTCACGTCGTGCGTTTGCAGGCGCGGGCCTTGCGTCCGCCGGCCTTCTCCTCGGCTCGCGTGCAGCGGCGTTTGCGCCTCCCACGGCGGAATCGCCAATGGGGCCGTTCTATCCCATTATCCGTCCGGCGGACTCCGACTTCGACCTGACGCGGGTTGCAGGACATGAGGCGCGCGCCGTCGGACAAGTCATCGAAGTTTCGGGTCGCATCTTGGACGTGAAGGGCAATCCGCTGCCGGGCGCCACGATAGAGATTTGGCAAGCGAACGCCGCCGGCCGCTATGATCACCCCAGCGATCCGGCGATCGCAAAGCTCGATCCCAACTTTCAGGGCTACGCGATGCTGAGGGCGGACGCGAAGGGCGAGTGGCGGATCGTGACGATCAAGCCCGGCGGTTACGACTCACCGATCGGTCACCGGCCTCCGCACATCCATTTCGACCTGCGTTCCGCACGGTCGCGCAATATCGCGCAGCTCTACTTCCCCGAAGACGCAGCGGCGAACGCCAAGGATCTGCTTTACAAGGAATTGGGGAAACACGCCGCGACCTCGGTCGCCGTCCGCAACACTGCCGATCCCAACAAGTATAGTTGGGACGTGGTGATGCTGGCCTAGTTTAGACCAGTTCCACCGCAACGGCAGTGGCTTCGCCGCCGCCGATGCAGAGCGAAGC
>JAEVYW010000190.1 GCA_023392555.1 Pseudomonadota bacterium
ATTGACAGGCCGTCGCAATGAATCAACGGTCGAGCAATGGACCTCGACGATCTGTTTCCGAGCAAGCCGGACGATCCGCTCGTCGCGCTGGGGCGGCAGGACCTCGACCCGATGTCGATCGAGGAGCTCCACGCCCGGATCGAGACGCTGAAGGCGGAGATCGCCCGGGTCGAAGCGCATATCGATCGCGCCACCAAGCATCGCTCCGCGGCCGAAGACCTGTTCAAAAAATAAGCGGCCGTTCAGGCCCCGACAATCTTCTCAGGCGATAACTGGGGATAAGCGGCGCGGCCCCCTTGATTGAGCGCGGGCCGCATATGACATTGTCTTCGTAAGCCCGGCTCAACCCTGGGTCCGGGCGGGAGTACCGTCTAAATGCCTAGTTTCGCTCGCGAACTCGAACAGACCCTGCACAACGCGCTGGCCGAAGCCAGCCGTCGTCGTCACGAGTACGCGACTCTTGAACATCTTCTGATTGCACTCATCGACGACGACCATGCGTCGAAGGTGATGACCGCCTGCGGCGTCAACCGGGACGAGCTTCGCCAGTCGGTGAAGCACTATCTCGACAATGAGCTTGGCGCTCTTGTCGCAGATACAGGAACCGATCCGACTCCGACCAGCGGCTTCCAACGCGTGGTTCAGCGCGCGATCCTGCACGTCCAATCGTCCGGCCGCGATGAAGTGACCGGCGCCAACGTGCTCGTCGCGCTCTTCTCCGAGCGCGAGAGCTACGCCGTCTATTTCCTGCAGCAGCAGGACATGAGCCGCCTCGATGCGGTGACCTACATCAGCCACGGCGTTGGCAAGGGCGAAACGCCCGCCGAGCCGCGCGAGGTCAGCGGGACCGAGGAGAAGGCCGCCGAGAAGGAGGGCAAGAAGGAATCCGCCCTCAAGCAGTTCACGGTCGACCTCAACGAGAAGGCGCGCACCGGCAAGGTCGATCCGCTGATCGGCCGCCTGCCGGAGGTCGAGCGCACGGTTCAGATCCTCTGCCGCCGCTCGAAGAACAACCCGCTCTACGTGGGTGAGCCGGGCGTCGGTAAGACCGCGATCGCCGAAGGCCTTGCTCGCAAGATCATCGAAGGCGACGTCCCTGACGTCCTCAAGCCCGCGACGATCTACTCGCTTGACATGGGCGCTTTGCTTGCAGGCACGCGCTATCGCGGCGACTTCGAGGAGCGCCTGAAGTCGGTCGTTTCGGAGCTCGAAAAGCTTCCGGACGCGATCCTCTTCATTGACGAGATCCACACCGTGATCGGTGCTGGCGCGACCAGCGGCGGCGCGATGGACGCGTCGAACCTGCTCAAGCCGGCGCTTTCCTCGGGCACGATCCGCTGCATCGGGTCGACGACCTACAAGGAGTTCCGCAATCACTTCGAGAAGGACCGGGCGCTGCTCCGGCGCTTCCAGAAGATCGACGTGAACGAGCCGACGATCGAGGACACGATCAAGATCATCGCCGGCCTGCGCTCGTCGTTCGAAGGCCACCACAACGTCCGCTACACGCCCGACGCCATCAAGTCGGCTGTGGAGCTCAGCGCGCGGTACATCCACGACCGCAAGCTGCCGGACAAGGCGATTGACGTGATCGACGAGGTTGGCGCGATGCAAATGCTCGTACCACCGAGCCGCCGGAAGAAGGTGATCACGCCGAAGGAGATTGAGGCGGTGGTCGCGACCATGGCGCGCATCCCGCCGAAGTCGGTGTCGACCGACGACAAGCGCGTGCTCGAGCATCTCGAGGCGGACCTGAAGCGCGTCGTGTTCGGCCAGGACCTGGCGATCGAGAAGCTATCGTCGGCGATCAAGTTGTCGCGCGCCGGCCTTCGCGATCCGGACAAGCCGATCGGGAACTATCTGTTCTCGGGCCCGACCGGCGTCGGCAAGACCGAGGTCGCGCGCCAGCTGGCGTCGGTCCTCGGCATCCCGCTGCAGCGGTTCGACATGTCCGAATATATGGAGCGCCATTCGGTCAGCCGGCTGATCGGCGCGCCTCCGGGCTATGTCGGATACGACCAGGGCGGTCTCCTGACCGACGCGGTCGACCAGCATCCGCACAGCGTGCTCCTGCTCGACGAGATCGAGAAGGCGCACCCGGACCTGTTCAACATCCTTCTGCAGGTGATGGATAACGGGAAGCTGACCGACCACCACGGCAAGACAGTCGATTTCAGGAACACTATCCTGATCATGACCACCAATGCCGGTGCGGCGGACATGGCTCGCGAGAGCATCGGCTTCGGCGCAGCCACCCGCGAGGATGCGCAGGAGGACGCGGTCAAGAAGATGTTCACCCCGGAGTTCCGCAACCGCCTGGATGCGATCGTTCCGTTCGCATACCTGCCGCCGGCCGTCGTGGCGCGAGTGGTCGACAAGTTCGTGCTCCAGCTGGAGCTGCAGCTCGCCGACCGCAACGTCCACATCGAGCTGGACGACGAGGCGCGCCAGTGGCTCACCGACCGCGGCTACGACAAGCTCTACGGTGCTCGTCCAATGGCGCGACTGGTGCAGGAAAAGATCAAGCAGCCGCTCGCGGAAGAATTGCTGTTCGGCAAGCTGGTCAACGGAGGCGAGGTCAAGGTTCGAATCAAGGAGAACCAGCCGACCTTCGAGATCACTCCGGCCCCGCCCAAGCCCGTCAAGGCGAAGGGCAAGAAGGGCAAGGCTCCCGCGAAGGAGGCTCCGGCCAAGGATGGGGCCGGACCTTCGGAAGCCGCCGAATAAAACACTTCAAGGGGTCGCTTCGGCGGCCCCTTTTTCTTTCCCCTCTTGAGAGCCGCGGGCCCATGCGGCAGGGCATTCGCACGAGTGCAACAGGAGGGCGTCGAATGAGCAAATCTCTCTGGTTGGCGACAGCCGCAACGGCCATGCTTTCGACGGCCGCGATTGGTCAGTCGGCGCAGTTCAGCCCCCAGCGCATGTCGCAGATCGTCCAGACGATCAGTTCCGATGCCTACGAAGGCCGCGGC
>JAEVYW010000067.1 GCA_023392555.1 Pseudomonadota bacterium
GTTGGGGACGCACGCATGGCCTGCACGGGCCGTTCGACCGACGAGGACGAGCTCTCTCCTAAGAGCGCGAGGGCGCCGGCAAAGGCCGCCAGCCCGACTGAACCGGCCGCGACAACCATCCTGGCGCTTTGATCAAGCATATGGAGACAACGCGCCTTTCCAACAGCCGCTCCATTGCGGATCATGGGCAGCCATTGCGCGTTCATCTGTGAACTGAGATACTGATGCCAATGACCGCACGCACAATCAGCGCCGTTTATTATTATCCCGACGAGGTTGGGATCGGCTGACGCGCGCTTAGTTCAGACGACCAACCTCTGCCCGCCCGGCCACCGCCCGGCGGGTTTTTTATTGCCCGAAAGGACGAATCGCATGCTTCAGGAGACGATCACAGGGGACCGGCCGGCAGTGAGCTGGCAGGACTATGTCGTTCCGCAATGCTGGGAAAATTTCAGCGCGGAGGACCATGAGGTCTGGGACCTGCTGTTCGCCCGGCAAGTCGAATTGCTGGGCACGCGGGTGGTCTCGGCCTTCCTCGACGGCATCGACCTGCTGCGGCTGTCGCATCCTGGCGTGCCCGACGTCGAAGGCCTGAATGCGATCCTGGAGCCGCGCACCGGCTGGCGGACGGTTGCGGTGCCGGGGCTGGTGCCGGACGACGTGTTCTTCGCGATGCTGAGCGAGCGCATCTTTCCCGTCGGCAACTTCATCCGGACGCGCGAGCAGCTTGATTATCTTGAGGCTCCGGACTGCTTCCACGACATGTTCGGGCACATCCCGATGCTGGCGCATCACGATTTCGCGGAAATGACCCGCCACATCGGCGAGCTCGGGTCCGCAGCGATCGCCGCGGGCCAGGGCGACAAGGCGGCGCGCCTGTACTGGCACAGCGTTGAGTTCGGGCTGGCAAAGGAAGCCGGGGAGCTGAAGATCCTCGGCGCGGGGCTCGCGTCCAGCTTCGGCGAGGCGCATTTCAGCCTGGAGAGCGATGCGGTCGAGCGGCTACCGTTCAGCGTCGAACGCGCCGTGCACACGGCGTACAAGCACGACGCGTTCCAGCCGGGCTATCTTGTGTCGGAATCACTGGAGGCAACAATTGCGGATGTGCTGGCGCTAACGCCCGAGAGGTTGCTGGCGCTATAGACGCAAGACGGAGGCACAGGATGGACATTCCGGAAGGCTGGGAACTGGAGGAAAGCGGAAAAGCACTGGTGAGGACGTGCAGGTTCGGCGACTTCAGCCAGGCTTTCGCGTTCCTGACCCGGGTCGCGATGGAGGCCGAAAAGCGCGACCACCATCCTGAGTTCACCAGCGTCTGGAACCGCATCGACTTCCGCCTGACCAGCCATGACGCGGGCGGCGTGACCGAGCGCGACACCGGGTTGGCCGAGGCAATCAACGCGATGCTGGCCGGCTGAAGTGCGTCGCTGGAATGACCGCCGCGGGCTGGTATAGCGCGGGGCAATGGCCGACGAGACCGACGCTCCGCACGAATATCGCACCGGGCACGATCCCCGCACCTTGCGGGACGCTCTCGGCTGTTTCGCGACGGGCGTCACGGTGGTCACCTGCAACGGGCCCGACGGCCAGCCTGCGGGGCTGACAGTCAACAGCTTCACGTCCGTGTCGCTCGATCCGCCGCTGCTTCTGGTTTGCATTCACAAGAAAGCGACGACGGCCGAGATTCTGACGACGGCGAAGAACTTCGCGATCAACGTGCTTCAGACAGGCCAGCAGCCGGCCTCGATCCGTTTTTCGACGCGGCACGACGACCGCTTCGGCGACACGCCCTGGTCGTGCGGCGAGAATGGCGCGCCGATCCTAAAGGAGTCGCTCAGCGTGTTCGAATGCGAGCGCTACGCGGTGTACGACGGCGGCGATCACCACATCCTCGTCGGAAAGGTGATCAAGGCGCGCTTCGACGAGGGGCTGGATCCCTTGCTGTTCTTCCGCGGCCGCTATCGCCGGCTGCACTTCGACTAGTCGACGATCAGTTCCTCGGGGTGCTTGGTGAAGCGCCGGACGATGAGCACGATGAACCCGCCGACGATGATTCCGGCGACGGCCGAGCCGAGAGCGTAGAGGAACGATTCGACGAGGCCGCGGAGCGCGCCTGCACCCTCGCCCGCATGCGCCGAGAATTCGTGCAGCGTATGCGGAATGACCTCGAGGATGTGCAATTCTTCGAGGCCGTGGAGCAGGATTCCGCCGCCGACCCACAGCATCGCGGCGGTGCCGATCAGCGAAAGCGCGCTCAGCATCTTGGGGACGATGCGAACCAGCGTGTTGCCGAAGGCGCGGGCGCCAGCATTCTGCCGCTTCGCCATGTGCAGCCCGATGTCGTCGAGCTTCACGATCAGGGCGACGGCGCCATAGACGCCGACGGTAATACCAACTGCGACCGCAACCAGGGCGATTGCGGTCGTGGCCAGGGACAGATGCTCGAGCTGGGCGAGCGAGATGGCCATGATCTCGGCCGACAGGATGAAGTCGGTGCGGATGGCGCCCTTCACCTGCATGTCCTCGAGGTCCTTGGGATCGGCCATTGCGTCGACCAGCTGGTCCTCATGATGGTGATCGTGGAGGACGAGCTCGGCGATCTTCTCGGTCGCTTCGAATGCGAGATAGGCGCCGCCGATCATCAGCAGCGGGACGATGAGAAAGGGCGCAAAGGCGGTCAGGAGAAGCGCCGCGGGAAGCAGGAACAGCAATTTGTTCTTGATCGATCCGAGTGCGATCTTGCCGATGATCGGCAGTTCCCGCTCCGGCGCCAGGCCGACGACATAGCGCGGAGTGACGGCGGTATCGTCGATGACGACGCCGGCAGCCTTGGTCCCCGCCTTGCCGGCCGCGGCCGCTACGTCATCGAGCGACGAAGCGGCGAGCTTGGCGATGGTTGCGACATCGTCGAGGAGCGCGATCAATCCTGAGGGCATCGTCTGCGCTTAGGCGAACTTGCGGTCGCGGCGCAATTCGCGCAGTGCCGCGGCCATGCTTGGACTGGATTTCATCAGGGCGAACCGCGATGCGGTCGAGAAGGCGATTGCGGACAAGGCGGTGACGCTGAGCGTTGACGATCTGCTGACGCTGGACGGCGAAGTCCGGTCACTGAAGACCGAGATTGAGGCGCTTCGGGCCGAGCGCAATGCGATCAGCGCCCGCTTCAAGAGCGTGGCGTCGGAAGAGCGGGCCGCGCTGGGGGCGCAGGCAAAGGAGGCCGGCGCTCGGGCCGGGCAGCTCGAAAACGACCTTGCCGAAAAGCAGGGCCTCCTGACTGCATTGCAGATGCGCGTGCCCAACATTCCGTGGGATGGCGCACCGATCGGACCCGACGAGAGCTTTAACACGGTCGTTCGCACCGAAGGCACGGTGCCGAGCTTCGACTTCGAGCCGCTCGACCATGTCGCTCTGATCGAAAAGAACCACTGGGCCGACCTCAGCCGCATCGTGCAGGTGTCGGGTTCGCGGCAATATTGCCTGAAGGGTCGGCTCGCGATCCTCGAGACCAAGCTGATGGGCTGGGCGCTCGACCGCATCGCTGAGGCGGGCTTCACGCCGATCACAGTGCCGTCGATGGCGCGGGAGCAGGCCTTCCTGAACCAGGGCCAGTTCCCGGGACACGTCGAGGAAACCTACGCGCTTCCGAACGACGAACTCTATCTCGCGGGGACGGCCGAGGTCGCGCTGACGTCGCTCCATTCGGGCGAGATCATCGAAGGCGACAAATTGCCGGTGCTCTATGCGGGCTACTCGCCCTGCTTCCGGCGCGAGGCGGGGAGCGCGGGCAAGGACGTGCGCGGGCTGCTTCGCGTCCACCAGTTCGTGAAGGTCGAGCAATACGTGATCTGCGAGGCCGACGACGCCCAATCGGCGGAGTGGCACGCGCGGCTGCTGAGCCTCGCCGAGAGCATGCTGAAGGCGCTCGAGATCCCTTACCAGGTGATCGAAACGTCGACCGGCGACATGGGCCTCGGCAAGTTCCGGATGAACGACATCGAGAGCTGGGTTCCGAGCCTCAACAAGTATCGCGAGACCCACAGCTGCTCGACTCTGCACGACTGGCAGGCGCGGCGCGCGAACATCCGCTATCGCGGAATCGACGGGAAGGTGCGGTTTGCGCACACGCTTAACAACACCGCTCTGGCCTCCCCACGCATCCTCGTGCCTTTCCTCGAGAACCACCAGACCGCCGACGGACGCGTGAAGCTTCCGCCGGCGATGCAGGAGCTCCTTGGGGGCGAGTATCTCTAAGGCGGAGTGGACGGGCGACGATCGCCTTCCGCCGACGCGCCTCCGCCTGGGTGAGGCGGCATGGCTTCTGCCGCGAATGTTTCGGATCTTCGGTTCCACCAGACCGCGCGGGCCGGTGGATGGGCCGCCTGCGCTGGTCATCCCCGGCTTCATTGCTCACGACCGGACGACGGAGGCGCTGCGCAAGGCGCTGGCGGCGGACGGCTGGCGGGTTCACGGGTGGGAGATGGGCGTCAATTGGGGCGCCCGCGCCGATACTGTCCTTCGGTTGAAACAGCGCATCGACGCAATTTCGAAGGATCGGCCGCTGCTCGTGGTCGGCTGGAGCCTGGGCGGGTTGTTCGCGCGTGAATTGGCCCGGGCAGCGCCGGATCGGGTCCGTGCGGTGGTGACCCTCGGCGCGCCCTTCTCCGGCGATCCAAAGCAGAACCACGTCTGGCCGCTGTACGAGCGCATTGCGGGCCACAAGGTGGATGACCCACCGCTGCCGCGCATCCCCGACAAGCCGCCGGTGCCGCATCTGGCCCTGTGGTCGCGGCGTGACGGGCTGATTGCGCCTCGCGCGGCTCGGGGTCTCGACCATGAGCGCGACGCCGAGGTGGAGATGGATTGCACGCACATGGCGTTCGGAATGTCTCCGCGAGCAGCCAAGCGAGTGGTGCGCGAAATCGACAGCTTTCTGAAAAAGCACGCGTAAATTTGCATCATTGTTGTTTCGGCAACGCAAAGACCCCATCTTTAGTCTGTGAAGTGGGACGAAACCGCTGCGCCGGGCACGGCCGGCACGGTTCACCCGGATGACCTTGCGCCTCCGGGTTGGCACCGCTTTCGCGAGATGGCCTGGCATCTTCCGCGGCTTCTGGCCGGCCTTGGCCCGCTCGGACCGCGTGGGCCAGAGGACGGGCCGCCGGTGCTGGTGATCCCGGGATTTCTCGCCACCGACCGGACGACGATGGAGCTTCGCCGCGCTCTCGCCCGGGCGGGCTGGCGCGCCTATCCTTGGCTGCTTGGGGTCAATCTGGGCGCGAAGGCGAACACGCTGGAGCTGATCGAGGCTCGGCTCGACGCGATCGCCGAGGGGCGCAAGGTGCTGCTGGTCGGCTGGAGCCTTGGCGGCATGTTCGCCCGGCAATTGGCGCATCGCTGTCCGGACAAGGTCCGGGCGGTGATCACGCTGGGTTCGCCATTCTCGGGCGACCTGAAGACCAACACCAATGTGCGCGAACTCTATGAGCGGGTCGCGGGGCATGACGTGAACGAGCCGCCGTTTCCGAACCTGGCCGAGAAGCCGCCGGTGCCGACGCTTGCGATGTGGGGTACGCGCGACGGCATCGTCGCACCGCGGGCTGCGCGCGGGTTGGCGCATGAGGCCGACAAGGCGGTGGCGATCGATACGCACCACACGGGCTTTGCAGTGTATCGGCCGGCGCTGAGCCGCGTCGTCGCCGAAATCTCGCGATTCCTGACCGAAATGGAGGGCCGTCCGCCCGAGCTTCATCCCGTTTCGGAGCCGGCGCGGGTCGCCGCCGCGACCACCGTTTCGCCTGTCTGAGAAGCTTTTCGAGTCGCCTTATTGACTCCGGCCGGTGAGTCGCGAGACAAAGAACAAAAGCAGAACGGAAACGTTGTGAGTCGTGTGGCGCAAGGTTTGTCCCTCGTCGCCGGCGACGGAAGTCGTGCGGCCAAATCCCCAGCGCCCGGAGCCCCTCCGGGCGTACCCGGGCTGGGTGAGCGCTGGGCATTGCCTGCGCCGCCCAGCCCCACTTTCGCAGAGCTGTTCGCAGCCAGTCCGTGCGATGCGGGGTGGGCCGGTTTCCTGCTGCCCCAGGTCGCTTCGGGCAAGCCCTTGCTGTGGGTGCAGGAGCGGATGGCGATCATCGAAAGCGGGCGCATCTACCCGCCCGGGCTTGGCGATAGCGAGATCATCCACGTCGAGGCGCGCGATGCGAAGCTTGCGCTCTGGGCAATGGAAGAGGGCCTGAGATGTTCGGGCCTGTCCGGAGTGATCGGCGAGCTGTGGGGCGATCCCGCAAGCCTCGACTTCACCGCGACGCGGCGGCTTGCGGTCGCGGCGGAGCGAAGCGGCGTTTCGTGCTGGCTGATCCGGCTGGGCGGAGCTCCGAACCTGAGTGGAGCGCGGATGCGCTGGCGGATCGGCAGCATGCCGAGCATCGCCAATCCGCTGGATCCGCGCGCGTCGGGATCGCCCGCGTGGGAAGCCGAGCTGTTCCGCGCTCGCGGGCACCAGCCGGGCCGATGGCAGATTGCGCATGAGGCGGGTGCTTTCCATCTGGCTGCCGCACCTGGCCGTGGAGCGCTGGGCGAGGACGAGCGACTTCGGGCCTGACGATCCGGTGGTCCTGACGGTCGAAGGCGCGCACGGACCGATCATCCACGCCGTCACCCGCCCCGCCTCCGAGCGTGGCGCCCGTGCGGGCTCGCGGTTGACCGATGCACGGGCGCTCGACCCGTCTCTGGTTGCGGTGCCGGCCGATCCGGTTGGCGACGATGCTTTGGTCGAGCGGCTGGCGCGCTGGGCCGGGCGCTGGTCGCCGCTCGTCGAGGTGGACGGGGCGAACGCGCTGCGGCTGGACGTCACCGGCGTCGCGCATCTGTTCGGCAGCGAGCGCAAGCTGGTGGCGGACGTGCAGACCCGCTTCGCCCTTGCCGGTCTTTCGACGCGCGTCGCCTTGGCGCCGACCGCCACCGCCGCCTGGGCCCTCTCGCACTTCGGCGATGCTCCGGCAGTCATCTGCGGCAAGGATACGGGCGCGAAACTGGCCGACCTGCCCGTCGCGGCGCTGCGCCTGCCGCCGGAAGCGACTCGAGTGCTGGAACGGCTGGGGCTTAAGACCGTCGGCACGCTGGCTGGGATCGAGCGGCGCTCGCTTGCCCGCCGCTTCCGCGACGCGGACAATCCGGTCGATGCGCTCGACCGTGCGCTCGGTCGCAAGCCGGAGCCGCTGACTTCGGTTTCCACCCACCGGCCGCCGCGTGCGTTGCTGAAGCTCGAGGAGCCGGCGACGCATCCGGAAGCGGCAAGCCAGGCGCTCGGCCGGCTGATTCCCGATCTCGTCCAGCAGCTTCGGCGCCGCCATCTTGGTGCGAGGCGGCTGACGCTGACCGGCTTCCGTGTCGATGGAAGCGTGGGCGTGGCTACCGTCGCGACCAGCATTCCGAGCCGCGAGGAAAAGCATCTTCACCGGCTGATCGGCGACAAGGTCGCGGCGCTGGATCCGGGCTTCGGCTTCGACGCCTTCGCGCTTGAAGCGAGCTGGGCGGAGGACCTGTCGTCGGCGCAGGACAATCTGATCGGCGAAGTCTCGACCGAGCGTGAGGTCGCGCGGCTGGTCGACCGGCTGACCGTCAAGCTCGGCCCCGACAAGGTGCAGCGGCCGCAGCCCTATGAAAGCCATTTGCCCGAGCGGGCGAGCGGCTGGCGCCCTGCGCTGGAGAAGCCGGAGGCCGTGCGGCCATCGCCGGGCGCGTCCCGGCCGCAGCGGATGCTCGACCGGCCGGAAGCGATCGCCGTCGTCTATGCCACGCCCGAAGGCGTGCCGCGCCGCTTCGTCTGGCGGCGGGCGGTGCATGACATCGCCAGGGTCGAGGGTCCGGAGCGCATCGCGCCCGAATGGTGGCGCCAGCGATCGACCGCACGCCTGCGCGATTATTATCGCGTCGAGGACCAGGCCGGCCGCCGTTACTGGATCTATCGCGAAGGCGTGATCGGCGACGGCCGCGGCGGCCTGCCCGAGTGGTTCATCCACGGCCTTTTCGGCTGATGCCCGACCAACCGTCCTTTTCCCGTCTGCGGCTGGTGCGAACCGATGACATGCCGCCGCCGCCGATCACGCCATCGACCTATGTCGAGCTTGGAGTCAGCTCGCCTTTTTCGTTCCTGCGTGGCGCGTCGGATGCGATCGAGCTGGTGCAGGTGGCGTTGGCGCTTGGCTTCGACGCCATCGGAATCGCCGACCGCAATACCTTGGCGGGCGTCGTTCGGATGCACAGCGCCTGCGACGCGGTGGGCCTCAAGCCTTTGATCGGCTGCCGGCTCGACCTCACCGATGCGCCAAGCCTCCTCGCCTATCCGGTCGACCGCGAGGGCTATGGCCGGCTGTCGCGGCTGCTCAGCCTGGGCAAGATGCGGGCGGAGAAAGGCGAGTGCGATCTCAGCCTGTCGGACGTGGTGGAGCATTCCGAGGGCATCGCCTTCATCGCCTGGCCCAGCGACGATCTCGACGATTTCGAAGGAGAGTTGCCGCGGCTGCGCAGTGCCTTGCCGTCGCTGCGTCATGTCGCCGCAAGCTGGCTCTATCGCGGCGACGACAATGCTCGGATCGAGCGGCTCAACCTAATGGCCCGGCGTCACGGCTGCACGATCCTGGCGACCAACGACGTCCATTATCACGCACCAGACCGCCGGCCGTTGCAGGACGTCGTCACCTGCATCCGCGAAAAAGTGACGCTGGCGACCGCGGGCTATCTGCTCAACCCGAACGCCGAGCGGCACCTGAAGCCCGCTGAAGAGATGGAGCGGCTCTTCGCGCGCTGGCCGCACGCCATTTCCGCAACGCGCGAGTTCGCCGACAGCCTGAACTTCAGCCTCAACGAACTGCGCTACGAATATCCGCGCGAGACGGTGCCGGAGGGGCGGACGCCGCAGCAGCATCTCGAGCATCTGACTTGGGAAGGGGCGCGCCATTATTGGGGCGACAAGGTGCCCTACAAGGTGCTGAAGCAGCTGAATTACGAGCTTCAGCTGATCGAGAAGCTCGACTTCGCGCGTTATTTCCTGACCGTCCACGACATCGTCGATTTCGCGCGGAAGCTGAACCCGCCGATCCTGTGCCAGGGGCGCGGATCGGCGGCGAACAGTGCGGTCTGTTACTGCCTGCACATCACCGCGGTCGACCCGTCGACCAACGAGCTTCTGTTCGAGCGTTTTATCTCCGAAGAACGCAAGGAACCGCCCGACATCGACGTCGACTTCGAGCATGAGCGGCGCGAGGAAGTGATCCAGCACATTTACGACAAGTACGGCCGCGACCGCGCCGGGATCGCGGCGACCATCATCCATTACCGACCGCGGTCCGCAGTCCGCGAAGTTGGCAAGGTGATGGGGCTGAGCGAGGACGTGTGCGGCGCGATTGCCTCCAATTACTGGGGCAGCATGGAAGCCGAAGTCGCGGAGGAACGGGCGAAGGACGCCGGCCTCAACCTCGACGACCCGCACCTCAAGCGGACGATGATGCTGGCCAAGCAGCTGATCGGAATGCCGCGGCATCTGTCGCAGCATGTCGGCGGGTTCATCCTGACCGAGCGGCCGCTGACCGAGACCGTGCCGATCGGCAATGGCGCGATGGACGACCGCACCTTCATCGAATGGGACAAGGACGACATCGAGGAGCTGGGCATCCTCAAGATCGACGTCCTGGCGCTCGGGATGCTCACCTGCATCCGCAAATGCTTCGACCTGATCGCCGAGCATCATGGCGAACGGTGGGAGCTGGCGACCGTCCCGCAGGAGGTGCCTGAAGTCTACGACATGCTGTGCAAGGGGGATTCGCTCGGCGTGTTCCAGGTCGAAAGCCGGGCGCAGATGAACATGCTGCCGAGGCTGAAGCCGCGTTGTTTCTACGACCTCGTCATCGAAGTCGCGATCGTCCGGCCGGGCCCCATCCAGGGCGACATGGTCCACCCGTTCCTGCGGCGGCGGTCGGGCCAGGAGCCGGTAACCTTCCCCTGCCCCGATCCCGAACATGGCGAACCGGACGAGCTTGAGAAGATCCTGGGGCGGACGATGGGCGTTCCGATCTTCCAGGAACAGGCGATGAAGATCGCTCTGGATGCGGCCAAGTTCAGTTCCGAGGAAGCGAACCAGCTGAGGAAGGCGATGGCGACGTTCCGGTCGCGCGGGAACATCGACGTTCTTCAGGAGAAGATGGTCGGGCGGATGATCGAGCGCGGCTACGATCCCGATTTCGCCCAGCGCTGCTTCGACCAGATCAAGGGCTTCGGCGAATATGGCTTCCCCGAGAGCCACGCGGCGAGCTTTGCGCATCTCGTCTACGTGTCGAGCTGGCTAAAATGGCGGTATCCGGCGGCGTTCGCGTGCGGGCTTTTGAACAGCCAGCCGATGGGCTTCTACGCGCCGGCGCAGATCGTCCGCGATGCGCGCGAGCATGGCGTCGAGGTGCGCGCGGTCGATGTGAACCACAGCGATTGGGATTGTACTTTAGAAGCTGTTCAGTCGCAGACACTACCCGCTCGTCCTGAGCGAAGTGCGAAGCGCGTAGTCGAAGGACGCCTTGCACTAACGCCTGAGAAGCGCCCTTCGACTTCGCTCAGGACGAGCGAGGTAGGGCAGGTGGCGCTTAGGTTAGGCCTGCGGCAGGTCGAAGGGCTGCGCTCAGCTGATGTTGAGCGGCTTACAGCGAAACGGCCGTATGCAAGCGTCGAGGACCTGCGCAGCCGCGCCCGCGTGCCAGTGCATTCGATCCAGCGGCTTGCAGCGGCGGATGCGTTCCGGTCGATGGGGCTCGACCGGCGCGCGGCGCTGTGGGACTCGCGCGCGCTGAAGCAGGCGCCGGACCTTCCCTTGTTCGCAGCTGCCGAGGCGCGCGACGAAGGCGAGGACCGCGAGATCGCGCAGCTTCCGGCCATGCCGCTCGCCGAGCATGTGGTGAACGACTACCAGACCGTGCGGCTGAGCCTGAAGGCGCACCCGATGCGCTTCGTGCGCGAGCATTATGCCGCCAAGGGCTTCATCACCGCCGACAAGCTCGGCTCAATCCGCGACGGCAAGCGCGTGTCGATGTCAGGGCTGGTGCTGATCCGCCAGCGGCCGGGAAGCGCCAAGGGCGTGTGCTTCATCACGCTGGAGGACGAGACGGGCATCGCCAACCTGGTCATCTGGCCCGACGTGTTCGACACCCAGCGCAAAATCGTCATGGGCGCGCGGCTGATGTGCGTTCACGGGATCATCCAGAAGGATGCCGACAATGGGGTGATCCACGTTGTCGCGCGGAAACTTGAGGATCACAGCTACATGCTGCGCCACCTGAGCGACGAGCTGATGCCCTCGACGCTCAACCAGGGCGACGGCGCGGGAAGCTGGCGCGCACCTGCTGCGAGCCATCCTCGCGACGTGGAGGTCATCCCCAAGTCGCGGGATTTCCATTGAATTTGTTTCAGCTGTGAATTGACTCCGACGCTACGGCTGTTTCTATGGTGTCGACCAAGGCGCCTGACCCGCGTTCAGGGGAACCCGAATGACCGCGCCTGCCAAGACGACGATCGATTTCGAAGCGCTGTTCGGCGCGTCGCCGAATCCCTACGTGCTCGTCGCGCCGGACCTCACCCTGGTGACGATGAACGACGCCTATTTGGCCGTCACCTTGCGCAAGCGCGAAGACCTGGTCGGCAGGAAGATGTTCGAGGCTTTCCCGTCGGACCCCGCCTCGGACAGCTACCGGCTGCTCAACGCATCGCTTGCGCGGGTGTTCGAGACCGGCCTGCCTGATGAGATCGCGCTGATCCGCTACGACATCGCGCTTCCGTCCGGCGAGATCGACCAGCGCTATTGGAGTGCGACGCACACGCCGATGCTGGACGAGGACGGCAAGGTCGCCTTCGTCATGCAGCATACGGTCGACGTGACCGAGCTTCAGCGCCTGCGCGAGCTTGCCGGCGAGGCGGGAAGTTCCGCCAGGGCCGAGACAGGCGTCTACCGCCGCGCCCATGCGGTACAGGAAATCAACCAGAGCCTGACTGCCGAGACCCAGCAGCTGCGGACCTTGTTCG
>JAEVYW010000305.1 GCA_023392555.1 Pseudomonadota bacterium
GCGGTGATGAGCTTTATCGACATGGCGATGTTCGCGGGCGGCCGCTGCGCCGGCATGGCGCAGGGCCATTACGTGACGCTCGACATGACCACGCACTTCCTAGCGCGCGGACAGGTGGGCGTTCCGCTCGACGCCCATGTCGAGCTGGTCAAGCAGACGCGCGGCCACGTCTTCATGCAGGGCACGGTCACGCAGGACGGCGAGCCCTGCTACAGCTTCACCGGTACGCTGAAGCGCATCAAAGAGCGAAACGCGCCGGCATGACCGGCCCGGTCGGGGCTGCCTATGCCGAGTTGATCGCGGGCGGGGAGCTGAGACCCGATCCGGCGCAGGAGCGCGCGGTCGCCGCTCTCGACCAGCTGGCAGAAGAGCTGTCACGGCCCACCGGGCTCCTAGGCCGTCTGCTGAAGCACAAGCGGGCTATCGACGGCGTCTACCTCTGGGGCGGTGTCGGTCGGGGCAAGTCGATGCTGATGGACCTCGCCTTTGAACGCATCGACGTCGAGCCGAAGAGGCGCGTCCACTTCCATGCCTTCATGATCGAGGTTCACGAGCGCCTTCGCGACGCTCGGAAAAGCGAGGAGGGCGATCCGGTCCATCGCGTCGCCGACGACATTGCCGAGAGCGTCAAGTTGCTCTGCTTCGACGAGATGGTTGTGAACAATCCCGCCGACGCGATGATCCTGTCGCGGCTGTTCGAGCGGCTGCTTGAGCGGGGTGTCGCCGTGGTCACGACGTCCAACCGGCGGCCAAGCGACCTCTACAAGGACGGGCTCAACCGGGAGCTGTTCCTGCCGTTCATTGCCCTCATCGACAGGCGCTTCTCCGTCGTCGAGGTGGCTGGACCGACCGATTACCGCCTACACCGGCTCACTGGCGTGAAGGTGTGGCATGTGCCCAACGGGCCGGAAGCGACGAAGGCGCTCAGCGATGCCTTCTTCAAGCTTACGGATTATCCCGTCGAGGATCGAGCTAACGTGCCGACCGAGGAACTGGACGTCGGCGGCGGGCGCACATTGCACGTCCCGAAGAGCCTGAAAGGCGTCGCCGTCTTCTCGTTTAAACGACTCGTCGGCGGGGCGCGCGGCGCAGCCGACTACCTCGCGATTGCCCGGCGTTTCCACACGGTGATTATCGTCGGAATTCCCGTGATGACGCGCGAAATGCGTAACGAGGCGGCGCGGTTCGTGACCCTCATCGACGCGCTGTACGAGCATCGCGTGAAGCTGCTGGCTGCGGCCGATGCCGAGCCGGAGGGCCTCTATCCGAAGGGGGATGGCAGCTTCGAGTTCGAGCGGACCGTCAGCCGTCTCGAGGAAATGCGGAGCGCCGAATATCTGGCGGAAGGCCACGGTACCGACCACGCTTGACCGCCGCCGCGGTCTGCTTAGCCTCAGCCAAAATCGGGAGGTCCTTTCATGCGTTTGCTCACCGCCGTCTTGCTCGGTCTGACGTCCACCACTGCCTTCGCCGCGACGGATCCACGGACGGTCCCAACCAAGCTCGAGCCGGCGTGGCAGGCGAAGACCAGGGACATGCTGAAGGAGCTGGTTGAGATTCCCTCGGTCGTGAACCGCGGCCAGGTCCCGAAGGTTGCCGAGGCGATCGCTGCCCGGCTGCGCGCTGGCGGCTTCGCGGCGAGCGACATGAAGATCCTGCCCTACGAAGGGCTGCCCGGCGACAAGACCGCCGCCTTCTATTTCCGCTGGAAAGCGGACCGGCCGACCAAGAAGCCGATCATGATCATCGGCCACATGGACGTGGTCGAAGCGAAGCGTGAAGACTGGACCTTCGACCCGTTCGTCTTCCGAGAGAAGGACAATTACTTCCTCGGCCGCGGCACGTCCGACATGAAGAGCGGCCTGACCGCAACCACGACCGCGATCCTCAAGCTCAAGCAGGCCGGGTTCAAGCCTAACCGCGACATCATCCTGTTCTTCACCGGTGACGAGGAAACCAAGCAGAACGGCGCGCTCAAGGGCTCGACCGAATGGCTGCCGATGCTCGCGCCCGAATTCGGCCTTAACGCCGACGGTGGCAGCGGCGGCTACGACCGCAATTTCCGGGTCACGCCGTTCGGCCTCGGTGCAGCCGAAAAGGTCTACCAGACCTACTTCTTCACCGTTCGCAATCCCGGCGGCCACAGCTCGCGCCCACGGCCCGACAATGCGATCTACGAGCTCGCGGACGCGCTGAAGAAGGTTCAGGCTCACCGCTTCACGCCGCAGCTCAATCCGACGACCCGCGCCTACTTCACCGAGCGGGCGAAACAGGAGGGCGACAATCCGCTCGGCCAGGCGATGCGGCGCTGGCTCGCGAACGAGAGCGACGGCGAAGCTGCCGACCTGATCGAGGCGACGCCGACCGAGGTTGGCCTGACGCGCACCCGCTGCGTCGCGACGATGCTGCAGGCCGGGCACGCCGACAATGCGCTGCCGCAGTCGGCAACGGCGACGATCAACTGCCGGATGATGCCCGGAACGCAGCCGCCGACGATCCAGGCCGAGCTTCAGCGCGCGGTTGGCGACAAGGTCGAGATCAAGCCCGACCCGAGCTTCATCGGCCAGCCGACGCCGGTGCTTCCGCTACGCGAGGACGTCACGGCCGCCTACACGCGAGCCATTCGCGCGATCCACGGGCAGAACACTCCGGTGATGGCGGCGATGAGCACGGGGACGAGCGACAGCTCATTCTTCCGCGCCGCTGGCGTTCCGACGTACGACGTCGACGGTACCTGGGGGATCACGCCCGACGACGAGCGGGCCCATGGCCTCGACGAGCGCCTGCCGGTCCGCGCCATGTACGACGACGTCGTGCATTGGGAGATGATGCTCCGCGACCTCGCGGGAAAGCGCTGAGTTAGATCAGGCCGGTCTGGTTCACTGCGAGCCAGACCACGAACGCCCAGATCAACAGATGGGCGACCGCAGTTGCGGCGGCTGGTGAGCGGCTGTTCAAGCGCGGCAGCCACTTTTGCGTCAGTCGATAAGCGACGTACCCTAGTGCAGCCGCGACCAGGAGCGCGGCCAGAACTGCTCCGAGGGTGCCGATCTGCTGGGCGAGGGCAGCCATATGTCCCCGGTATGGCGGAAGAATGAAGGTGACGATCAGGCAGACGTCGAGGAACGCGCCGATCGCGGCGAGCTTGAACAAATCGGACTGAAGCGGGCCGGGCGCGGCCGTGCCGACGATCGGCTCTCCAACGGCTCGCGTGATCCGGGCGCGAATGGTCTCGAGGAATGCCTGCCGCTCTTCGGCCGAGTTCCACAGCCGGTAGGGCAGGACGAGCATATCCCAGCCGGCGAACTCGAAAACCAGAGCAGTCTGGCGATCGTGAACGCGGCGCACTGCCTGCCACGGCCAGCGGCGTTCGCGGATCGGCGAGCTGTCCGTGATCCCTGTATCCGTGAACTCGACGCTCTGCGTGCCGACTTCGGGATCGTATGAGGCGCCGTGCGCGGACTTGAACCAGAACCGCCCCATGACGCCGGCGAAAAGGGCATAGCCGATGATGATGAAGAGCAGCCCCGCCATCGCTTCGGGGAAGAGCCAGCCGGTCCCGATGAGCAGGACACTGACGACGGCAAGCTGCTGGTAGATCATCCGGCTGCGGTTCCGGTCGTGCTTTGCGAGTTCAGCGAAAAGCGTCTCAAGGCCAACCACATATTCCGCCTTGGTAATCTCAACTTCGAACGTCTCGTGCATGCGGCCCCCTGCGCGGGAGTTATCGCGTCATTGTTGAGAAAAGAAAAAGGGCCGGCGGTTTCCCGCCGACCCTTCGTCTTTGCGTTGAGCGCGGGACTTAGAAGTCCATTCCGCCCATGCCGCCCATGCCACCGGCGCCCATCGGCATTGCCGGCTTGTCTTCCGGCACTTCGCTGACCGCCGCTTCGGTGGTGATCAGGAGGCCGGCGACCGAGGCCGCGTCCTGGAGAGCCGTGCGAACGACCTTGGTCGGGTCGATCACGCCGGCCTGGACCAGGTTCTCGTAGGTCTCGGACTGGGCGTTGAAGCCGAGCGACGTGTCGTTGCCGTCGACCAGCTTGCCGGCGACAACCGCACCGTCATGGCCGGCGTTCTCGGCGATCTGCCGAACCGGAGCCTGCAGCGCGCGACGGATGATGTCGATGCCGCGGGTCTGGTCGTCGTTCTCGCCCTTCAGGCCTTCGAGAGCCTTGGTGGCGTAGAGCAGCGCCGTACCACCGCCCGGAACGATGCCTTCCTCGACCGCAGCGCGGGTCGCATGGAGAGCGTCGTCGACGCGGTCCTTGCGCTCCTTCACCTCGACTTCGGACGCGCCGCCGACCTTGATGACCGCAACGCCGCCGGCGAGCTTCGCGAGACGCTCCTGCAGCTTCTCACGGTCGTAGTCGGACGTCGTGTTCTCGATCTGCTGACGGATCGCGGCAACGCGGCCTTCGATGCCCTCATGCTGACCGGCGCCATCGACGATGGTCGTGTTGTCCTTGTCGATGGTGACGCGCTTGGCCTGACCCAGCATATTCACAGTGACGTTCTCGAGCTTGATGCCGAGATCTTCGCTGATCATCTCGCCGCCGGTGAGGATCGCGATGTCTTCGAGCATCGCCTTGCGGCGATCGCCGAAGCCCGGAGCCTTCACGGCTGCGACCTTGAGGCCGCCGCGCAGCTTGTTGACGACAAGCGTCGCCAGAGCCTCGCCCTCGATGTCCTCGGCGATGATCAGGAGCGGACGGCCGCTCTGAACAACCGCTTCCAGGATCGGGAGCATCGACTGGAGGTTCGACAGCTTCTTCTCATGGATGAGGATGTACGGGTCGTTGAGTTCGACCTGCATCTTCTCGGGGTTGGTGATGAAGTAAGGCGACAGGTAGCCGCGGTCGAACTGCATGCCTTCGACGACGTCGAGCTCGAACTCGAGACCCTTGGCCTCTTCGACGGTGATGACGCCTTCCTTGCCGACCTTGTCCATGGCCTCGGCGATCTTCTCGCCGACTTCACGGTCGCCGTTGGCGGAGATGATTCCGACCTGGGCGATTTCCTGGCTGCCCGAAACGTTCTTCGAACGGCCCTTGAGGTCTTCGACGACCTTGCCGACGGCGATGTCGATGCCGCGCTTCAGGTCCATCGGGTTCATGCCGGCCGCAACCGACTTCATGCCTTCGCGGACGATCGACTGAGCAAGGACCGTCGCGGTCGTGGTGCCGTCGCCGGCGAGGTCGTTCGTCTTCGAAGCGACTTCGCGCAGCATCTGCGCGCCCATGTTCTCGAACTTGTCCTTGAGCTCGATTTCCTTGGCGACGGTGACGCCGTCCTTGGTGATGCGAGGAGCGCCGAAGCTCTTGTCGATGACGACGTTGCGGCCCTTGGGTCCAAGCGTCACCTTCACCGCGTCGGCGAGGATGTCGACGCCGCGCAGGATGCGCTCGCGGGCGTCGCGGCTGAATTTCACGTCTTTGGCTGCCATCTGGCTACCCTTTCATGATTTCGGCTTTGAACAGGTTCAAAGCCGGCAATTGGAAGAAAAGAAGGGGAGATCCCGAGCCCGTTGGCGTCAGCCAACAATGCCCAGAATGTCGCTTTCCTTCATGATGATCAGGTCTTCACCGTCGATCTTCACTTCGGTGCCCGACCACTTGCCGAACAGGATTTTGTCGCCGGCCTTGACGTCCAGAGGGGTGACCTTGCCCTCTTCGCTCTTGGCGCCGCCGCCAACGGCGACGACTTCGCCTTCCTGCGGCTTTTCCTTGGCGGAGTCCGGAATGATAATTCCCCCCGACGTCTTCTCGTCAGCCTCGACTCGGCGAACGAGGACGCGGTCATGAAGCGGCCTGAAACCCATTGTTTATAGCCCTTTATTGCTATGTTGACCTTGTACGCATTGGCACTCCCGCGAGGAGAGTGCCAGCGATGCGGCGCATATGGGTCGGCCATTCCTATTCGTCAACGGGACGGCCTACTCTAGTTCGGAAGCAGCCCCAGGCGGTCGCGGCGCGACCAGCGCCACAGCATCAGCGCCGCGACGACGCCCAGGCCCGCGGCAAGGCCGATCCAGATACCGACGCCGCGCCAGTCGAAAGCGAAGGCGAGAGCAAGACCGACGCCCAGCCCGATCGCCCAATAGC
>JAEVYW010000315.1 GCA_023392555.1 Pseudomonadota bacterium
GTCTTCCTCTTCCTGCGCGACATCCGCGCGACCTTGATTTCGGCGCTCGCGATCCCGCTGTCGGCAATCCCCGCCTTCTGGTTCATGAGCCTCATGGGGATCACCCTCAACGGCCTGTCCCTGCTGGCGCTGAGCCTCGTCGCCGGCGTGCTCGTCGACGACGCGATCGTTGAGATCGAGAACATCGTCCGACACATGCGCATGGGTAAGAGCGCCTACCAGGCCTCCATCGATGCTGCGGACGAGATAGGCCTGGCCGTGCTGGCGACGACGATGTCGATTGTCGCGGTGTTCCTGCCTGTCGCTTTGATGCCCGGCATCTCTGGCCAGTTCTTCAAGAGCTTCGGCTACACCGTCGTCATCTCGGTGATGATGAGCCTGTTCGTCGCTCGAATGATCACGCCGTTGATCGCGGCCTACTTCCTGCGCTCGAAGGGTATCCAGCCGCACGCGAACTTCCGCTGGATGACGGGCTACCTGCGACTGCTGAGCTGGAGCCTCGACGCGAGCAAGGCGCGCGCCATCCGTGCATCCGTGCCGCGTCGGGTGAACTGGTTGGTTTACGGACTTCTCGGCATCTTCCTTCTGGCGATCCTGCTGGTCGCCTTCGGAGCGGCCGCATTCGCCGCCTTCAAGGCAGTCGGCACCCTCGGCCTGCCTGGCATCTTCCCCCCGCTGATCGCCTTCTTCGCCGGCGCGATTGCCGTTTACCTGGCCATCAGGCTCATCGGGATCGTCGCTCGCACCATCGGCGGTATCGTGGGCGACACGATCTACCGCCTCGGCGCGTGGGTCGAGGACCATCGCATGCGCATGGTGGGCGTCGGCTTTGGCGCCCTGACCATGACGGTCATGCTGTTCTCGACGCTGGGCATGCAATTCCAGCCACCGCTCGACCTCGACTTCTCCCGCGTCCGCGTGGGCATGGCGCCGGGTGCGACGCTGAAGCAGACGGAAGCCGTCGTCGACCGTGCAGCCGAAATCGTGAAGCGCGATCCGGACGTCAGCCACGTTTTCGAACGCGTCTTTGTCGGCTCGGGCTTCCTCAACATCGTCCTCAAGAAGGATCGCGAGAAGACCAGCACCGAGTTCGAGCGCGGCCTGACCCCTGCCCTTTCCGAAATCCCCGACGCGCAGGTGAATTTCCTGAGCCAGGGCGGCGGCGGACCGGGCGGCGCACCGCGCGACATCATGCTGTTCCTCGGCAGCGACAATCCCGAGCTGCTGCTCGCGACCGCCAACAAGATCAGCGATGAGATGGCCACGGTGAAGGAGCTTCGCGCTCCGCGCGTTCAGGGCGACCTCGTCCGTCCGGAAATCACGATCAAGCCGCGCTTCGACCTTGCGGCCGACCTTGGAGTGACCACGGCGGCGCTCAGCCAGACCATCCGCATCGCGACGATCGGCGACATTTCGCAGAACAGCGCGAAATTCTCGCTCGCCGACCGCCAGGTGCCGATCATCGTGTCGCTGTCCGAAAACGAACGTCGTGACCTGTCCACGCTGGCGAACCTGCCGGTGCCGACGGCAAGCGGCGGCTCGATCCCGCTGAAGGCGGTTGCCGAGATCGGCTTCGGCGCCGGCCCGGTCACCGTGCAACGCACCAACCAGATCCGTCGCACCGTCGTCGGCGCCGACCTTGCGCCCGGCCTGGTTGCCAGCGACGCCTGGAAGAAAATCGAGCAGCTGCCGAGCGTCAAGAACCTGCCGCAGGGCGTGCAGCGACTGAACCTCGGCGACCAGAAATGGCAGGCGGAGTTAATGTACTACTTCGCCATCGCCTTGATCTCCGGCGTGCTGCTGGTGTTCGCGGTGCTGGTCCTACTCTACCGCCGCTTCCTGGCGCCGTTCGTGAACATGGGCTCGCTTCTGCTTGCGCCCTTGGGTGCGGCGATCGGACTCCATGTCGCGGGGCAGCCAGTGTCGCTGCCTGTGCTCATCGGTATCCTGATGTTGTTCGGCATCGTCGCAAAGAATTCGATCCTTTTGGTCGATTTCGCGGTCGAGATGATGAACCACGGCATGCCCAAGGACGAAGCGATCTACGAAGCCGGGCACAAGCGTGCGCAGCCGATCGTGATGACCACGGTCGCAATGATCGCGGGCATGTTGCCGATCGCACTCTCCCTGTCGGGCGATGCCAGCTGGCGCGCGCCGATGGGTGTTACCGTGATCGGCGGCCTGCTGTTCTCGACCATGCTGACGCTTCTGCTGGTGCCGGCCTATTTCTCGCTGGCGATCGACATCGAGCAGTGGATCGGAAGCCGGTTCACCAAGCTTCTCGGCGAGGGTGCGCATGACGCGCCGTCCGGAGCGGCACCGCAACCGGCAGAGTGAACCCTTCCACTCGTTCGTCTATTGATGAGCGGATGGATGCGTTGACCAGCCAGCCACGGACTGTTCTGAGCCGCTTCAATCCTGTCCAGCCCGGCGCGGCGGGCATGAAGGTGGTTGCGACCGGCCTGCTGGTGGTCATGGCGGCTGTCTTCGCGGTGAGCAGAGCGCTGGAACCGCGCTATCCTTGGCTGTCGTTTGTGAAGGCCTTTGCCGAAGCGGCCATGGTCGGCGGGCTCGCCGACTGGTTCGCGGTGACAGCGCTCTTTCGCCATCCGCTCGGCCTGCCGATCCCGCACACGGCGATCATTCCGCGCAATAAGGACCGCATCGGCGAGACGCTGGCGGCCTTCCTGCGCGATAATTTCCTGATCCCAGCAGTGGTCGCGCGGCGGATGCGCAACATAGACGTGGCAAGCACCGCAGGGCGCTTCCTCAGCACCCCTCCGGGCGAGGGCACGCGCATTCGGGCGGGCGCGTCGCGATTGATCGCCGACATTTTCGAGAGCCTCGACGACGAGCGCCTCGGCGGCATCGTGAAGGGTGCGATCTCCTCGCGCCTGCGCAGCATGGAGGTGTCCCCGCTCCTCGGCCACGCGCTGGCCTCGGCGATCAATGAGGACCGGCACGTGCCGATGCTCGAAGCGGCGATACGCTGGATGGCGCGTGCACTGGACGCCAACGAGCCGCTCATCCGCGAGATGGTGCACAGGAAGGCGAACTGGGCGCTCAAGCTCGCCGGGCTCGATGCGAAGCTCGCGGACGCGATCATCGACGGTTTGCGGAAGCTGACGGTCGAGATGTCGACCGACCCGGCGCATCCGGTGCGGCAGAAGGTTGAGGAGGCCCTCGTTCAGCTGGCGAACGATCTGCAGACCAAGCCCGAGACCAAGGCGCGCGTCGAGGCGATGAAGGAGCAGCTTCTCGACAATCGCTCCGTCAGCCTGTGGCTCGACACGCTGTGGCAGAAGGGTCGAGAGGCCATCATCCGGGCCGCGCGCAACCCCGACGCGGTCATGGCCGGCAAGCTTGGCGAAGTGATGCGCTCGATGGGCGGCACGCTCGAAAGCGACGCTGGCATCCGCAAGGCCATCAACCAGTTCGCCCGTCGTGCCGTCGTCGGCATGGCGGCCAGTTACGGCGGATCGATCGTCAAGCTGGTGTCCGAGACGATCCGCAGCTGGGACGCGCGGACCGTCACGGCTCGCCTCGAAGCCGCCGTCGGGCGCGATCTCCAGTACATTCGCATCAACGGGACCCTGGTCGGCGGCCTGGTCGGCCTGGTCCTCCACGCCTTGGACAGCCTGTGATCGAAATCCGCGCTGCTCGAGCGGACGATGCCGAGCAGCTTGTCGACCTGATCGCCTTGCTCGAGCATCGCGTGGACGCCGCGGGCATTGCCAGACGCATTGCTGCTCTAGGTGTCGCCGGTATCCCGCAACTCGTCGCGGTCGATGGTGATCAGATCGTCGGCCTCTGCGGGCTCCACCTGATGACCGCGATCCATCGCGACGCACCGGTGGGACGCATCACCATCCTTATCGTTCGCGAGGATGCACGCGGGAGCGGCATCGGTCGCCGGCTGGTGAATGCTGCCGAAGATCTGACACGCGCCCGCGGCTGCGCCATCCTTGAGGTCACAAGCAACCGCAAGCTCGAGCAGGCTCACCGGTTCTACGAGGCGATCGGGTACGAGCGGACCAGCTTCCGCTTCGCCAAGGCCCTTTGACTTCCGCGGGTCCCATGCCCATCTTCCTATTGTGTCCAGGCACATGACCTTCAGGCGTTTCATCGCCCATTCGGGACAGCTCCCCGCGCGAGCCTAGCCCCGGGCCAGCAGTCCCGCGGGCTCGGGGAACATCCCGTTTCAATCACTGAAGGTTTTCAAAATGCACGACCAGAGCGCGGGCCATTCGCGTCCGCAAATCCATTTGCTTGCCGCTGAGTCCGACCGGGTCGCATCACTGGCCCTCCACGTAGAACATCAGTCGCCCGTCATCGCCGCCATGCTGCTCGAGGAGATTGAGCGCGCGGAACTGCACGAGCCGGACACGCTGCCACCGGAAGCCGTCACGATCGGCTCCGAAGTCGATTTCGTCGACACCAAGTCCGGGCAGGTTCGGACCGTCGAGCTCGTCTTTCCGGCCGATGCGAACATCGCGGCTGGACGGATCTCCATCCTGACTCCGATGGGCGCAGCACTTTACGGACTGACCAGCGGCCAGTCGATCGACTGGCCCGACCTCGACGGGAATGTCCGGACGATCAACATCCTGCGCGTTCGCCAACCCTTCGGCGAAAGCCGCGCCAGCTAGCCGGCCGAGCGCCGTTCGATCGTCGCTCCGACGGCGCTTAGCTTCTCCTCAAGGCGCTCATAGCCGCGATCGAGGTGATAAACGCGAAGCACTTCGGTCTCACCTTCCGCGGCGAGGCCGGCGAGCACCAGGCTCATCGAGGCGCGGAGGTCGGTTGCCATGACCTGCGCTCCGGTCAGTCCATCGACCCCGTGAACGACCGCCGATCGGCCGTGAATGTCCACCTCAGCGCCCATGCGGCGAAGCTCCGGAACGTGCATGTAGCGGTTCTCGAAGATCGTCTCTTCGAGGAAGCTCTGGCCTTCGGCGCGGCACAGCATGGCCATGAACTGCGCCTGCATGTCGGTCGCGAAGCCCGGGAATGGAGAAGTCGAAAGGGCGAGCGGCTTGAGCGCGCCATTCGCACTGACGCGAATGCCCTTGTCGTTAAACTCAATGATGAGACCCGCCTGCGCCAACGCGTTCAGGGTCGCCTGCATATCGTCCGGGCGGGCGCCGATCAGGTTGACCGAACCGCCGGTGATGCCCGCTGCGCAGGCGTAGCTGCCGGCCTCGATGCGGTCGGGCATCACCTCATATTCGGTGCCGTGAAGCCCCTCGACACCGTCGATGATGAGGTGGGCCGAGCCGATGCCTTCGATCTTCGCACCCATCGCGACGAGCAGGTTGCACAGGTCGACAATCTCGGGCTCGCGAGCGGCGTTGAACAATTGCGTGCGGCCGGTGGCGAGCACCGCGGCCATCAGCGCATTTTCGGTCGCACCGACGGAGACGACGGGGAAGCTGAAGTCGCCGCCCGAAAGACGGCCCTTCGGAGCGGTCGCCTTCACATAGCCCGCTGCCAGCTCAATCTCCGCTCCGATGGCCTCGAGCGCCTTCAGGTGAAGGTCGATCGGGCGATCGCCGATCGCGCAGCCGCCTGGAAGCGAGACAGTCGATTCGCCGGCGCGAGCGAGCATCGGGCCAAGGGCCAGGATCGACGCGCGCATCTTGCGGACCATGTCGTAGGGCGCGACGGTCGAGGCGATTTCGTTCGCGTGGAACGTCACCTTGCGGCCGAACTCGCCCTTCTTGACGCCGGCGACGCTGGTCGAGACGCCAAGCTGGTTCATCAAATGGCTGAAGCTGTCGACGTCCGCGAGGCGCGGCAGGTTGGCGAGCGTCAGCTTCTCATCGGTAAGCAGCGCGCACGGGATCAGCGTAAGCGCGGCGTTCTTCGCGCCCGAAATGGGGATGTCGCCCTTGAGCGTCGCGCCGCCCTTGATCCAGATGCTGTCCATCGCCGCGCTTTAGCGCGAAGCGTCGGAGTCGCAAGCAGCGGTGGGGATCAGGCCTTTTCGAGCGTGCACTGCAACGGGTGCTGGTTTTCCCGCGCGAAGTCGATGACCTGGCTGACCTTGGTCTCGGCCACTTCGTAGGTGAAGACGCCGCAGACGGCGATGCCCTGCTGATGCACCTGGAGCATGACGCGGGTCGCGTCCTCGATGCTCATCGAGAAGAATTGCTGAAGGACGAGGACGACGAACTCCATCGGAGTGTAGTCGTCGTTGAGCATCAGGACCTTGTAGTTGGACGGCTTCTTCGTGCGCGGGCGCGTTCGCGTGGCGACACCGGTCTCGATCTCTTCGATCCCGCCGCCGCGTCCCGGCTCGTCACCCATGGTCCAACGAATACTCATGCCGCTCTAAAATATGGCAAGTGCTCAACGCCGCAAGGCGGGATTGTGCGCCCTTGTCACAAAAAAAGACGGCCGCCCGGGGAGAGAGATGGGCGGCCGTCTGCGTTACCTGATCAGGAGGGGAGAGGCGTCAGGCAACGATCTGGTTAATGCGCTCAGCGTTCAGGGTCGCGCGGGTCGACAGCGGCTGGAAAGCCTCGCCGGCCAGCTTGACGAACGATTCGGTCAGGCGCGAGCTCTCCGCGACGAAGCGGTCGAACTG
>JAEVYW010000327.1 GCA_023392555.1 Pseudomonadota bacterium
TCGTCTGCAACGGCGCGGGGAATTTCTCGGGCTGGTGGCATCGCTACTGGCGTTACGGCTGCATGCCGACCCAGCTTGCCCCCACCTCCGGCACCATGGGCTACGGCCTGCCTGCCGCAGTTGCCGCTGCCCTCCGCTTCAAGGACCGGCCCGTGGTCTGCGTCGCAGGCGATGGCGACTTCCTGATGAACGGGCAGGAACTGGCGACGGCCGCGCAGCACGGAGCGGACCTGCTCGTGCTGGTCGTCGACAATGGCGCCTACGGCACGATCCGAATGCACCAGGAACGCGAATATCCCGAGCGCATCTCGGGCACCCAGCTCGCCAATCCTGACTTCGCGCTGCTCGCAAAGGCCTTCGGCGGCTGGTCCGAGACGGTCGAGAAGACCCCCGACTTCGCGCCCGCGCTGGACCGCGCGATGGAGCAGAAGGGAATCCGCCTTCTCCACCTGAAGACCGATGTCGAGCAGATCAGTCACGCTTCGACCATCGCGAAGCTGCGCGAAAACGCGAAGGCCTAAAGCCCGAACGGATAGGTCTCGTCTTCTCCGGGCCGCTGCTTGCCCGGGAGCGGGGTCACGGCGGTGGTCTCGTCGAACCAGACCCACGCGTCGTACTGCCCCGCCAGCGTGCATTCGGAATAGTGGCTCAAGCGCTCGGTTTCGGGCCGGTAGATCACGCCGATGAAGCGCTCCAGGCGCGGCTCCAACAGTTGCTCCTTGATCTCGCGGCCGACCTCTTCGGTACGCAGATCGAGCAGGAAGCGCTCGACGCCGCTATCGTGGCTCAGTCGCTCATAGCTGCCTTCGAGCGACGGCCGCACTCGCTTGACCTGCATCGGCTCGTCCCAGTCGTCTGCGGCAGCGACCGTGCCGTTGTGGGTTCCGAACCCGATCAACCGCGCCCGCGCGTCGAACCGTTCCTTGCACAGCTGCCCGATGTTGAGCTCGCCGCGACGCTGGCCCATGTCGGTGTGCGCCGCGTTGCCGATATGGCTGTTGTGCGCCCAGACCACGGCCTTCGACCGCGGTCCCTTGGCATCCAGCAGCTGACAAAGCGTCTCGAACATGTGCGTGTCGCGCAAATTCCAGCTTTCCGCCGCGCCTTCGTACATGACGCGGTAGTAGGCCTCGGCATTCTTCACGAGGCGAGCGTTGGCGGCCGCATCGAGCCACTCGTCGCATTCTTCACTGAGGCAGTTGAAATTGCGCTGCGTCAGGTCGCGCATCATTTCGACAACCTGCACCTGGCACCGCTGATAGCCCTTGAACATGGTCATGTGCCCATAGGCGGCAGGCTGCTCGGCCCAGGGTTCGAGGCAGCCGTAGCGTCGCCTCGCAATCTTCGCGGCTTCGGGATCTTCCTGCTCGAGAAAGTCGATGACTGCGCGCATCGAGCTCGAGAGATTGTAGAGGTCGAGCCCGTAAAAGCCCGCCATCTGCTCATAGGGCCGGGCGCCATTGTGCACGCGCAGCCAGCGGATGAAGGCATCGACGTCGGTATTGCGCCACATCCAGGTCGGGAAGCGCTCGAACGCCCTCTCCTCACCCGCTCGCGGCTCGCGGTGACGAACGTAGCGGTCGATGGTTGCCGCATCCGGCCAGTCGGCTTCGACCGCAACGATGGTGAAGCCGTGGCGCTCGATCAGCCGGCGGGTAATTGCCGCGCGAGCGCGATAGAATTCGCTCGTCCCGTGGCTCGCCTCGCCGAGCAGCACGACACGGGCATCGCCGAAGCGGTCGAACATGGCACCAAACGCGGGGTCGTCGATGTCGGGCAGCGGCTCGGCCGCCTGCGCAATCAATCCCGGGAGGCTTTCAAGCTCGGTCTCAATCATCGGTCCACCCTTCTTCTCCGATCAAGGGAACGAAGCGGACGCCGCAAAGGCGCTCTTCGCTGGTCGTGCCATCGGGTCGCTTCGTCACTTTGACCAATTCCTGCGCAGCGTGGGGATCACCGATCGGCATTACGAGCCGTCCACCCGGCGCGAGCTGATCGATAAGCGGCGGCGGGACGTGGCTGCCGCTGGCGGCGGCGAGGATCGCGTCGAACGGGGCGTGGTCCGGAGACCCGCAGGTCCCGTCGCCCTCGATCACGAGGAGATTGTCGCAACCCAGGCGATGGAGGCGTTCGCGGGCAATGCGCACCAGATCCGGCTGACGTTCGATCGCCACGACGCGGGCAGCGATGCGGCTCATGACTGCCGCGGCGTATCCCGAACCCGCACCGATCTCGAGCACGCGATCACCCGGACGCACCTCCGCCGCGTCGATCATGAAGGCGACTATGTAGGGTTGCGAAATGGTCTGCCCGGCTTCGATCGGAAGGGGGCCATCCTCGTATGCGGCGGCGGCATATTTCTCGGCCACGAACAGCTCGCGCGGGACTTCGCGGAAGGCGTTGAGGATATCCTGATCGCGGATTCCGCGCGCGGCGATCTGCCGCTCTACCATCCGCTCGCGGAGGTGCGCGAAATCTGGCATGCTTCCGCCTCCACGTCCTAAACCGACATGGACTTGGGGGCGTTCCTATGGCTGACGGCGACACGGCTTTCTCGGGGTCTATACCCGGCATGTACGATCGTTTCCTGGGACCCTTGCTGTTCGAGCCCTATGCCCGGGAGGTGGCGGACCGCGTTCGCCCGTTGGAAGTCGGACACATCCTCGAAACGGCGGCGGGGACCGGCATCGTCACTCAGGCGCTCCAGCTCGCCCAGCCCGACGCTCACATCATTGCGACGGACCTCAATCCAGCGATGCTGGAGGTCGCCGCCCAGCGCGTCCGCACGGACATCGTAACCTTCGAGGAAGCCGATGCGCAGGACCTGCGCTTTGCCGACGAGACGTTCGACCTTGTGGTCTGCCAGTTCGGCGTGATGTTCTTCCCCGACAAGGTGAAGGGCAATGCCGAAGCGCGGCGCGTGCTGCGTCACGGTGGTCATTACATCGCCGTCATCTGGGACCGACTGGAAAACAATCCGGCGTCGAGGATCGTGCAGGATGCGGTCGCCGCTCTGTTTCCGGACAACCCGCCGCAATTCCTGGCGCGTACGCCCTTCGGCTATTCCAACCCGGACGAGATCGGGAAGGACCTTCGCGCAGCTGGGTTTGGCGACGTCGACATCGACACGGTGTCGGTGACGAGCTTCAAGACCAATGCACGCGATGCGGCAACGGGACTGGTCGCAGGGTGCCCGCTTCGGGTGGAGGTAGAGGAACGCGATCCGGGCGGGCTTGATCGCGCAATTGCTGCTGCCGCTCAGGCGCTGGAGCGGCTCAATGGTCCGTCAGGTTTCGAGTCACGCCTCTCGGCGCACATCGTCACCGCGATCAAATAAGTCCGGCGAGCGGGCTGCTGGGGTCCGCATAGCGCCGCTTCTGCATCCGCCCGGAAAGGTATGCGAGCCGGCCGGCCTCGACCGCCGATTTCATCGCTCGCGCCATCATGATCGGGTCCTTGGCCTCCGCGATCGCGGTGTTCATCAGCACGCCGTCACAGCCAAGCTCCATCGCCTGCGCCGCATCGCTTGCCGTGCCCACCCCGGCATCGACGAGCACGGGCACGCCTGCACCTTCGACGATCAGGCGAATGGTCACACGGTTCTGAATGCCCAGACCCGACCCGATCGGAGCGCCCAGCGGCATGATCGCGACTGCGCCGGCTTCTTCGAGCTGCTTCGCGGCGATGGGATCATCGACGCAATAGACCATCGGCTCGAAGCCCTCCTTCACGAGGACCTCGGTCGCGCGCAGCGTTTCGCGCATGTCGGGATAAAGCGTCTTGGCCTCACCCAGCACCTCGAGCTTCACCAGGTTCCAGCCGCCCGCTTCGCGCGCCAATCGCAAGGTGCGGATCGCATCGTCGGCGGTGAAGCAGCCGGCCGTATTCGGCAGATAGGTGATCTTCTTCGGATCGATGAAGTCGGTGAGCATCGGCTCGTTCGGGTTGGACACATTCACGCGCCGCACCGCGACCGTCACGATCTCCGCGCCCGAGGCTTCGACCGCAGCCGCATTCTCCTCGAGGCTCTTGTACTTGCCCGTGCCGACGATCAGCCGCGACGTGAAGGTGCGGCCGGCGACGGTCCAGCTATCGGCC